>URMC01000030.1 GCA_900548735.1 uncultured Eubacteriales bacterium
ATTCCGGCGGCGAACATACTGACTCTATTGCCCGCCGCAGGCGCGCGCAAAAGGGGGCTTTTTGAAAAAAGCCCCCTTTAAATCCCCGAAAAACTTTTCAGCAACCGGCGCCGGGCATCGGGCGGGTGTGCCCAACTGACTCTGAAAGCCCCACCGCAGGTGGCGCAGGTGGCGCAGGTGGCGGGTCAATATCTGAAGTTGACAATGCGGTCTAACAGAACCTCGCCTTTTTTATTGATCAGCGTATAATAAAGCATCTCCGATTCGGCATCCGCCGTGATAAGAAACGTAAATCCGTCTTCATAAAACGGCAGGGCTTGCCGGCAATTCTCCGGGCAGGTGATGGTCCCCTGCCCTTTTTCGTTCAGGAACAGCCATTTTCCGTCACGATCCTTGACCAACGCAAGCCCGAAGGAGTAAGCGTTTGCTTCCACGAAGGTATTTTCGAAAACAACCTTCCCTGTCCGGTCGATATATTCCCACGCGCCGCCTTTTTTCTCTTGTATCGGCGCAAGCCCCCCTGCGCCAAAGGAATCAGCACCGGCAAAGCCGCTTAGCACCAATTCATTCTTTTTGTTGATAAAGCCGTATTCTCCGTCTTTTTCCACCAATGCCAGACCGTTTGCGGCAAAGTCCTTGGCGAACGTGTAGGTAGGGTTGATGGCGTAAACACCGCTTTTTTCGATATAGCCGTATTTCCCGTCGGTCATAACCCGCGTCAGCCCGCAGGAGCTTACCGTGGAAATCTCATCAAACTGCGGGTTGATGGTGTATTCCCCCTTGGTGTTGATGACACCCCATTTGCCGAACTCCTTGACCTGCGCCGTGCCGTCTGCCCGAAAGCTGCGTGCATCCTCAAACCGGGGCACGATTACGTATGCGCCCGCGCGGTTGATGTAGCCGTACTTTTCGCCGATCTTCACCAGTGCCAGCCCCTTGTCGGTAAAGGAATACGCCATGTCAAACTGCGGGTTTACCACGGGCGTTCCGTCTTTTCGGATATAGCCCCAGCTGTCCCCCAGCTTGACGGCGGCATAGTTGTACTCGCCAAAGGCGCCCGCGTCCTTGTACTGCGCGGCAATGACCAATTCCCCGTTTTTGTTGATATAGCCCCAGCCGTCCCTGGTCTTCACTGCGGCAAGCCCATTGTCGGCGAAACTGTCGGCGGCAAGGAATTTTGCTTCGATAACAAAAGAGCCATCCTTGCCAATATATCCCCAGCGGGTCACGGACTCGCCGTTTTCATTGACCTCAATTTCTACCGCCAAAAGCCCGTTCGCATACAGCGTGGCGCGCACCTCGTCTGTGCCGTCTCTGGTGGTGAAATAAATAATCAGAATTACCGCAACGGTCAGCAGCGCGGCAAGCGGAATGACAATCAACAGGGGCGGTATGCGCCGCGTGCGCTGTTTCTTGCCGGCGCTTTCCCCGGCACAGGCGGTGTTATCGCTCACCTCCGGGGTGGGGACGGAATCGCGGTTCAAATCAGATTCTGCCATGGCAGTTCCTTTCTGCTTTGTGCCCCTTAAAAGCGGCAAAAGGCTGTGATTTTGGAAAAATAAAACATTCCGGAATATAGTTTTGGAATATGAATACTTGAAATTGGAATATTCATGCGCGGTATTTGGAATTTACATCCGGTCAAAATCTTCCATTTTCAGGGTGGGGTTGTTTTCCGCCGCCCATTTAATGCTCCAGTTTCCGGTAAACAATAAAAACTGTTCTCCTCTCACATCCACCACGCGCTTGGTATCGGAGGTGAGGTTGAGGCGCGGCAGATCCAACTCATCCGGGTTGACAATGTGCTGAATATATTGGAAAGGGAGCTCGCGTTGCAGGTACTCCACGCCGTATTCCGATTTCATCCGGAATTTCAGCACGTCATATTGCAACAGCCCGATCACGCCAACGGTCACGCGTTCATACCCGCCGTCCGGATCAAAGAAAATGCGGATGGCACCTTCTTGGGCAATCTGGTTCATTCCTTTGGCGAACTGCTTGCGCTTCATTGAGTCGATCTGCTCCACCTTGGCAAAATGCTCCGGGGCAAAGGTGGGGATGCCGGAGAACTCCAGCTTCTTGCCTTTTTCGCAAATGGTGTCGCCGATGGAGTAGATGCCGGGGTCAAACACCCCGATGATGTCACCGGCAAACGCTTCGTCGATGCCCTCGCGTTCCTCCGCCATCATCTGCTGCGGCTGGGCAAGCTTTACGGGCTTGCCGCCCTGCACATGGTAGTATTCCTTTCCGCGTTCAAAATGGCCGGAGCAGATGCGCATAAACGCAATCCGGTCGCGGTGCGCCTTGTTCATATTCGCCTGAATTTTGAAAACGAAAGCGGAAAATCCATCGTCAAAGGGGCTGACCTCGGTGTCACCGGAAAGCCGGGGCAGGGGAGGCGGAGTCAGTTGGAGGAAGTAACGAAGAAAGTCCTCCACGCCGAAGTTGTTGAGTGCCGACCCGAAAAAGACGGGGGAGAGCTTGCCGTGCTCGATGGCGTCACGGTCAAAGTCAAAGGAGGCGCCGTCCAAAAGCTCCACCTGCTCACACAGTTCTGCCCGCAGGTGCTCTCCGATCAGGGCATCCAGCTTTTCGGTATCGGTGATGTCACAGGCGATGGTATCCAGCTTGTTGCGCCCACCGTGCCCGTTGGTAAAGGTGTGAATACACCGCTCCCGCCGGTCGTAAACGCCCTTGAAGGTCACGCCGCAACTGATCGGCCAGTTCATCGGATAGGTGCCGATTCCAAACTCACGTTCCAGCTCGTCAAGGAGGTCGAAGGGATCCCTTGACTCATGATCCAGCTTGTTGATGAAGGTGAAAATCGGGATGCCGCGCTTGGCGCAGACATGAAAGAGCTTGCGGGTCTGCGGCTCAATGCCTTTTGCCGCGTCAATCACCATGACGGCGCTGTCCGCCGCCATCAGCGTGCGGTAAGTGTCCTCGGAGAAGTCCTGGTGCCCGGGGGTGTCAAGGATGTTGACACAAAAGCCGTTGTAGGAAAATTGCAGTACCGAGGAGGTGACGGAAATTCCGCGTTGCTTTTCCAGCTCCATCCAGTCGGAGACGGCGTGTTTGTCCGATTGCTTGCCCTTGACAGACCCGGCGGACTGGATAGCCCCGCCGTAGAGAAGCAGTTTTTCGGTCAGGGTAGTTTTGCCGGCGTCAGGGTGGGAGATAATTGCGAAGGTGCGCCGGCGTTCGATTTCTTTTTTGATACGTTCGTCCATATAAAATCCTTTGCAAAGAGTCAATTATTTATATTTTACCTGATTTTGGAGATAACTTCAAGCCCCTTGCAAAAAATACCCGAAAATTTACATTGCCGCACCGCCTGCGGTTCCTGCGGTCCCTGCGGCCGCCTGCGGCGGGGGCACCTGCGGACACCGTCTTCGACGGGGGCTGGTCGGCTGACGGCACCTGCGGTGCGGCTTGCAGAGTCAGTTGGGTGCACACAGCGAAAGTTTGGCGTCAGTTGCCGGAAAGTTTTTCGGGGATTTAAAGGGGGCTTTTTTCAAAAAGCCCCCTTTCGCGTCTCTCCTTTGGCGTTTCTTTTTGATAGCTTTTTCTTTGCGCCTACACCTGCAAAGAAAAAGCGGATAAGGAATCTGATAGAATAAAGAAAAAAGCAACTTTACGTCAGGGCGGGAGAATATGAGTTGTGCAAAGCGACAACCGCCTCCACCTACGGAATAGAGGGTACACACCGTAGGGGCGACCATCGGTCGCCTGCATGCAGGGCGTATCGCCCTACAAAACGGGAGGGGAAACCCCTCCCCTACAAATAATTAGATTTTTGCCGAAAGCGGGGCATATGGAATGCCCCTGACGGGGTTTGGTGCGAACATTCGCTGTGTGCACCCAACTGACTCTGAAAGCTGCACCGCAGGTGCCGGCCAGTGGTCGCCCGCTAACCCAACAAAAACTAATTTCCGTAGGGGAGGGGTTTCCCCTCCCGTCAGCGAGGCGAAAAATCCAAGCAAAACAATCCCTCAGGTGCTGTCGCGCCGGCGTCCTTTGCCGGGGGTGCCTTTTTGGGGGCAGTATGCCGGGCAAGCAGTCAGCGCGGTTTTTTGGACGCAGATTTCTTCCCCTTACCGGCAAAGGGGCTTCCGTTCTTACCGGCAAAGGAGCTTCCGTTCTTACCGGCAAAGGTTTTTTCGTGTTTGCCGGCAAAGGCGTTTTCTTTTTTTGCGGTGGTATTCCGCGCGGCATTTTGCCCTGCCGTGGCGGGGCTTTTCTTTGCAAAACCCGCACCGTTTGCGGGCTTATTGGCAAATTTCCCGTTTTTGGGTGCGTTCCGCTCCGGCTTTTTGCCATCGCTTTGCTTGTGATGGAAATCCTTGCCTTGCAAAGGCTTTTTCTCCGCAAAACTCATGCCGTTTCGGGGGTTATTTGCCTTTTGGGCGTTTTTTGCGCTTCCTTTCCCAGTGGCTTGTGCGCGCCCGGCGGTTTGCCTGCCGGCGGGCCCTTTTTCCTCGCTTCCATGGGCATTTTTCCCGTGTTTTTCATCCCGTTTGGGGGGATATTGCGTTCGCGCGGGGCGGATCAGGCAATGCTCGCCGTTCCCGATCAGGTCGTCTCTCCCCGCCCTGTGCAGGGCTTCTCTCACGGCGTCCGCGTTCTGCGGGCGGTTGAATTGCAACAAAGCCCGTTGCAGTTGTTTTTCGTGATAATCGGTGGGTACAAATACGTCCTTGCCGGTCAGGGGGTCAATGCCCGTGTAGTACATCACCGTGGAGGCGGTGCCCGGCGTGGGGTAATAATCCTGAACCTGCTCCGGCGCGTAGTGATCGCGCTTGAGACATTCGGCAAGCGTTACGGCGTCTGCCATGGTACTGCCCGGATGGCTGGACATCAGGTAGGGCACCAGATATTGTTCTTTTCCGATCTCCCGCGTCAGCTCGAAGAAACGGCGACGGAAGGCGGTATACACCCCGAAATGCGGCTTGCCCATCGCGTCCAGCACCCGGTCGGAACAGTGTTCCGGCGCAACCTTCAACTGCCCGCTGACATGGTCGCTGACCAGTTTGCGGAAAAAGGTTTCGTCTCTGTCCAGCATCAGATAATCAAACCGGATGCCGGAGCGGATAAACACTTTTTTGACTCCCGGAACGCGCTCCACGGCGCGCAGAAGCTCCACATATTCGCTGTGATCCACCTTCAGATTTTTACACGGCGTAGGGGCAAGACATTTGCGGTTGGTGCAGACCCCGGCAGTCAGCTGTTTGTCGCATGCGGGACCGCGGAAATTGGCGGTGGGCCCGCCCACGTCATGGATGTACCCTTTGAAATCCGGCATGGCGACGATCTTTTTGACCTCCTCCACCACGCTTTCGATACTGCGGGAGCGCACCGTGCGCCCCTGATGGAATGCCAGCGCACAGAAATTGCACGCGCCGTAGCACCCGCGGTTGTGCGTGACCGAAAAACGCACCTCCTCAATCGCGGGCACGCCCCCTGCCGCCTCATACATCGGGTGATAGGTTCTCGCATAGGGCAGAGAGTAGACCTCGTCCAGTTCCTCCCGCTCTAAAGGGGGCATGGGCGGGTTCTGCACCAACAGCTTGTCGCCGTAGCGCTCGGTCAGTGCCTTGCCGCTGATCGCGTCCTGATTGCGGTACTGCTCTCCAAATGCTTCGGCATAATAGCGTTTGTCGGTTTTCAGGCGTTCAAAATCAAACTCCGCCGCCACCGGAAAATGCACCGTGTCACCGGGCTTTCCGACCCACACGGAGCCGCGCACATCCCGAATTTTACGCACCGGAACGCCCCTGTCCAGCAGCTCCGCAATGCGCACGAGGATTTTTTCTCCCATCCCGTAGGTTAAAAGATCCGCCTTGGAGTCGATGAGCACGGAGCGGCGCACCTTGTTATCCCAGTAGTCGTAGTGCGCAAAACGCCGAAGAGAAGCCTCCAGCCCGCCGAGAATGATCGGTACGTCGCCATAGGCTTCCCGGATGCGGTTGCAGTACACAATCACGGCGCGGTCGGGGCGCTTGCCCATCACCCCGCCGGGGGAGTAATAGTCCTTGGAGCGGCGGCGCTTGGCGGCGGTGTAGTGCGCCACCATCGAGTCTATGTTCCCGGAGGTGACGAGAAACCCGAGGCGGGGCTTGCCGAAACGCCGGAAGTCGTCCGCGCTCTTATAATCGGGCTGGGCGAGGATTGCTACGTGGAAGCCCGCATGCTCCAGTACCCGCGAAATGATGGATACGCCGAAGGAGGGGTGATCCACATACGCATCCCCCGTCACATATACAAAATCCGGCGCGCTCCAGCCCGCATCCTCCATTTCCTTTGCCGTGACCGGCAGAAACCCGCTTTGCTCCATATTTTCTTCCTTTCCTGCCGCAGGGGCGGTAATTCCGTTTCATTATAACATATTTTCCCTCTCATTTGTCGGGGAATGAAAAAACCTTTGTCGAGTTGCCAAAAAAGCGGGTTTGCTTTTTGTGGTTTCCTACAAAAAAAGAGACGGAGACTTGACAGATTTGTAATATTGTAGTAAAATTTAGACTGTATCGGTGCCGGTGCGTGCCACCGGCACCGCCTTCCCGGTTTATCCAGTTTTTGTACGAAAAGGAGAAACGCAGATGAAAAAGATTCTTGCCGTCCTGCTGGCGACCCTGATGGTCGCCGGGATGCTCCCGTTTGTGTTGCTTGGCGCTGCCGCCAGCGACCGCACGATCCTGCCGGCGATCACCGAGGACCAGGACGGGCGCACCTACTTCTACTATCAGAGCTTTGATTACGAAGGGATTCTGCAAGGCGCCGACCGGGTCGCAGAGCAACTGGGGCTTCTGGTGCCGGAAAACGACGCGTTTGCCCGAGACCATGAGGAAAACGTGAACGCGACCGAGGGTGGCGAGGACGTGGCGTATTTCTATGAGTTGCGCGACGGCAAACTGTACCTGCGCAACCACGGCACGAAAAACGAGCTGATGGTACTGGCAAGAGGGGAAGAAATCTCCTCGGCGATGAAAGGCAAGTTCGGCATTGAATACACCCTGACCTATCTGCCCGGCTCCACGGGTGCCGACGGGTACTTCACCGTGCTTTACGCGCTGGACGAAGCAAACGGCACATACGGGATGGCGCCTGTCCGCATTTCGGGCTACGGCAACAACACCACCTCCGCGGGTGCGGTGCTGGACAGCGGCGAGATCAAGGGGAAAAAGACCGACGATCTGCTTTCGATGAGCGCCTGCAACCTGTTGGACGCCGTCAACCCCACGCTCTACAACCGCGTGTTCGACCGCGAACTGCAGTACTACCCGGAGGGGAGCAACCGCAGCGACCTGCACGGCTCCGACATTCTGGCAGGCAAAGAAATCCATGTCAGAATGATTTTTGACGGGGTGCACGGGCCTTCCGTTTTCGTCAATAACGTTCAGGTTTCCGCCCCGGTGGATACCGACGCGGCAAAATCGGCTTACTCCGCGCTGATCGGGGCGGACTCCCTCTCGCTCGGCTTTGTGCTGACCCCCGGCACCGAGTGCATCGTGGATGACGTGATGCTGTACGGCGGGGCGCTGGGAGAGGAAGAGGAAGAAACGCAGAAATCCCTCTACATCACCGAAATCTGCCTGACCCCTGCGGTCTTTGGCACGATGTATCTGGAACTTTACAACAACGGAGAGGAAGCGGTGAATCTTGCAGGCTTCGGCCTTGCGTATACCGAATCTTCCGCCGGTGCGTGGGATAAAAACACCCGCTACAGCAACTACATTGAATTTGAAAAATATCTCGGCAAAACGCTGACGTTCGGCACGGGTGCGAACGAGACCGTGCTTCAGAACCCTGCGGAGCTGACCCTGCAACCGGGCGAGTGCGCCGTCCTTTACTTCGCGAGCGCGGCGGCAGGCACCGAGGAGGCGCCCAACCCCGCAACCACCGTGGAAGGCGTGACCATGGCGGGCTTCCGCAAAGCTTACGGGCTTGCGGCAAACGCCAAGGTGCTGGGCATCCCCACGGCAAGTGCGAAAGATGAGAACGACAACACCGTGCAGGCGGCAAATCCCTCGTTCTTCCTGTCGACCGGTCTTCAGGTCGTGCACGCGAAAGCGTATAACTTCTCTCTCGTGTCGGCGGCCGACGAAACCGGTTCCGCCATCGCATGGAAAACACAGCTGACAAACAATTCCGCAATGAATGCCTATGTGCAGTCCCGCGCGGAATACATACCGGCGCTGGTTTCCGGTTCTGCCGGGGATCCTGACGACGATTCCTTTACCCCGAGTCAAAGTACCGTTTATAAAAACGGCAGCGCGCTGCCGATCTACCGGTTCGGCGCGGGCGGGCTTGCGAAAACCGGTTATGCCGCGCAGTATCTCTACGCGCTCAACGGCGCGGAGGACTACTGGTTCGGCACCATGATCTCCCATGCCTACACCGAGATTGCCGCGGAAAAGAGCGTGGGCAATATCACGGCTTTGCAGGAGGCTTACTTCGGCAAGCTGATTTCCCGCCGCGAAAACGGCTATAACGACGACGGCGGTCTGGTCATCACCAAAATCGTTCCCGTGACCGGCTACCTCACCGCAGGCAAAACCGGCATTTCGGACGCGTTTGACGCATTTGAAATCACCAACACCAGCGACAAACTGGTCAACCTCTATCAATACGGTCTTGTCAGCGGCGTGCCCGGCGCATGGACGCAGGCGACCCTGTTTGAGGCACAGCCCTCCACCGCCGACGCGGCAGGTTCCGCCGCGATGGCGCGGTATCAGAACCCGGCAGAGTGCCTGCTGGCACCCGGCGCCACGGTCGTGATCTGGAACTACACCGCAGACACGGTTACCGCAGGCGGCGTTGATACCGCTGCCGGCAGTTACACGGTTGACGACTTCCGCTCCTACCACGGCATTGCGGCGGAAGTGCGCGTGATTGTGGCGGCGTCCTTTGCCGGCGAAAAAGGCGTGATCGCCGAAAACGAAAAGACCATTTCCTATGGTGTTGCCACCGCAGCGGACATCAACGCGTACCGCGGCGGAAAGACCGCCACCGTCAAAACCGCGGTCTCCGATGTTACGGTGCCCGTTTCGGCAATGTCCTTCTCCACTGTGTCCACCGCTGTGGATGTGCCGGAAATTATGCGCGTCAATCCCGTAGTGGGCAGCTATCTGATCCATTACGGATACGGCACGGCAACGCTTGCCACGGTAGCGGAAGGCGCCTCGGTGGCAGGTTACTACACGAGAAAGGGCACCGGCAATGTGGCGCTCTCCGCTCCGATGCGGGAGATTTATCTGTACACCCCTTGCGGGGAGAACGACGTGGCGGTTGCCGGAGTTGAGTATTACACGGTTGCGGGCGGCAAAACCGGATACGGCTCCACGATGGATCATCAGCTGCCGGTCGGCACGGCGATCAGCTTCACCTACAATGCCGCCAACTACACCGCAGGGATGACCAGCGGGATGCTGATGGGCGACCTCCGTTTCCAGGCTCTGACGTTTGACATGTTCCGTCTGCGCGCCGCGATGATGGAGAAAAACGAAGTTCCGTATATCACGACGAAAACCGGCGCGTTCATCACGCCCAAAACCGTCAATGCGACCCTTTGTGAGCGTGCTACGCTGGGCACTCTGGTTGACGGGCAGGTCACCGTGGCGGGCTCCGCCGCCATCAACGGTTACGTGATTACTTGGTTGGATGAAACCGGCGCCGTCACTTCCACCGTCACGCTCGGCAAAACCGCGTGCCGCGGCGCGTATACCATTCTGCCCTACACTGCAGAGCACTGGCTGGTCAACGGCAAACCCTTCAACGCGGGCGATAATGTGAATGTAACGGGCTACACCGAGATCCGCCCCAGCACGGAAGAAGTCAACGCCAACACGGTTTCCCTGCGCCTGAACGGAAGCGGGGAGGACAGCGGTATCCGCTTCACCACCGCCGTTTCCAAGGAGCTGTATCAGAAGCTGGTTGCCGCGTACGGCAAAGAAAACGTGCACCTGAAAACCGCCATTGCCCCTGCCGACTACTTTGCGGCGGCAGAGAGCGCAACCCTTGAAGGGTTGGAGGCACTTGGTCATAAGATCAATTATGTGGCAGTGGAAGCAACCGGCTTCTATGCCGAGAACGAGACCGAACTGGTATTTGCCGGGTCTCTGGTGGACATCCGGAACAAGGACATGGCATTCTGCGGGCTTGGCTACCTTGAGGTTGAGACCGAGAACGGTGTCGAGCGGTTCTACGGTGCTGTCGCAAGTGCCGATCACACCATCGCCGACATGGCGGCGGCAGAACTTGCCGACGTGGTGGGCACCGGCGATGAGGTTTACCGCTACGCGGTGGAGGGCGATAAGTTCAGCGCCTACACCGAGGAGGAGCGCCGGCTTCTTGCCACGCTTCGCTGAAAAAACGGGGCTGTTAAAACTCATTTTGAGTTTTAACAGCCCCATATTTTTGCAGTTTCCGGCGACCCGGTTCTGCCGGGAAACCCAAGACACCTGTGGCAAAAATGACCGGGATCGCATCAAAAAAAGCCGGTTCCTGACCGGCATTGGGAAGAGGCTGTTAAAAGCTTCATGCTTTTAACAGCCTCTTTTTTGAAAGGAATTTATGCGTTTGCCGGTTCTTCCGGCTCTTCGATGCGCTTTTTCATGTAACGCCCGATGGAGGCGATCATGCGCAGCGCGTCAGGGCGCACTTCCTTGGGGATAACCTCCAGCACCCGGAAGGTCTCAAAGGAGAGGGCACCGTCATAGTGGATGTCACGCAGTCCTGCCAGAAAGCCCTCCCAGTCGGTGTAGAAGTTCACGCCGCCGGAGTAGGTCTGCGAATAGGGCATCATATGGCTGTCCGTGCGCCCGTCGTTGTCGTGAATGTGCAACACCTTCAGGCGCTGATCCAGTGCCTTGATGTATTCGCGCAGATCTCTGCCCATCAGGTTGGCGTGACCCACATCCAGGCAGAAGCCGAAACGCTCTTCGCCTGCGTCCTTGTTCAGCGTGTCGATATACCAGCACGCTTCGCTGACGTTGGCGCAGGAACCCTCAATCATATGGGAGCCATAGCCCACAAACAGGTTTTCCAGGCATACGATCACGTTGTATTTTTTCGCCATCGGAATCATCTTACGATAAAGCTCCAGGTTGATGGCAAATTCTTTTTCCTTGGTGGAGCGGGTGATGGAGTGCACCACCAGGTGCTTGACGCCGAGATACCCGCACATCTCAAAGCAGATGTTCAGGGCTTTCTGCATATACTCATTGATGTCCTCGCGGTCCTTTGCCCAGATCGGGAAGGGGGCGTGCGCCTGGAAAAACTCCACGCCGTATTTTTCGCCCGCTTCTTTGATGGGTTTGTAGTACGCGTAAATTTCTTCCATCGGTTTGTCGTAAAAGCCGGAGGGGGCAAGCCCTTCCTTGACCCATTTGCCGACCGGCGCGCCGGGGAGGCCGAGGTCCACGGCGTTGAAACCGCACTCGGAAAGGACGCGGAGTGCGTCCACGGTGTCAGTGCCTGCATAGGCGTTTTGCGTTGCAATTCTCAGCATCTCAGTTCTCCTCCTTCGGCGCCAGCATCCGCGCCTTGAATTCTCTGCCGATCGCCGCGATCAGCGAAAGCACCTCGGGCTTTGTGCTTGCCGGGAACGTGCACAGCACGCGGAACGTTTCAAAGTTGAGCGACCCGGTGTAGCCGATGTCACGCAGCCCCTCGATCAGTCCGTCCCAGTCGGTATAGAACTTGGTGCCCCACTTGTAGACCTGCGTAAAGGGCATCATATGGCTGTCGGTTGTGCCGTCGTTATCATGGATGTGCAGGATAGTCAGTCGCTTGCCGAGGATGTTGAGGTATTTGCGCATGTTTCTGCCCACCAGATTGGCATGCCCCACGTCAAAGCAGAAGCCGAAGCACTCCTCGCCTGCTTCCTCGTTTAAGAGGTCCAGATACCAGCAAGCCTCCTCCGCGTCGGAGCAGGGTCCCTCCAACATATGGGATTTGTAGCCGCTGAACAGGTTTTCCAGGCAAACTTTGACCCCGGTGCGCTTGGCTGTGGGCATCAGCGCGCGGTAGATGGCAAGGTTGCAGTCGCGTTCCTTTTCTTTGGTGGAGCGTTTGACCGGGTGCACGACCACGGCGGGGCACTCCAGGAATTTTGCCACTTCCAGGCACTTTTCGGTCGCCATCAGCACATACTCGTTGATGTCGTCTCTGTCCTTGACGAACATCGGGAAAGGCCCGTGCATCTGCGCAAAGCGGATGCCGTATTTGTCCGCCGCCGCCTTGATGGGGCGGTAGTATTCGATCAGTTCTTCCACGCTCTGATCAAAAAACGTGGTCAGATCCCCTTTGGGGATGCGGTCAGCAGGCAGGTGGTTGTCCATGTTGTAGTCCACTGCCTCAAAGCCGCGCTCTTTGATAAAACGAAAACTCTTCTCCGGGTCGCTTTCGTTCCACCAGCAGGCGGTCTGTACGCTGATTTCCAGCATTTGTGTATCCTCCGATAGGTGAAATTTCACCGCCCTTGGCGGCGCTATGCACATTATAACGGGTTTTTTGCGACGATTGCAAGCAAAAATCCGCCTTTTTGGGACTATTGCACACCTTTTTCGGAAAAATGCCCGTAAAAAAGCGTATCACCAGCACCGTATGAGGCGATTTTTGGCTATTTTACCCAATTCTCCGGCGCGGGTGAGATCCGCCCCCGCCGCCGCACGGCGATACGGAATTTGCTTTTTTCAATCTTGAAAATAAAGAAAAAATATGATATACTGTATTTTGGAAAATGTTTTGACAGATACTTGGGGGAAAGGATATGCTATCGGTAGTTTTAAGCGCCGGGATCGCCGGGATTGACGGATTTCTGGTGCAGGTGGAGTGTGACACCAAGGAGCGGATGCCCGGCTTTGAGATCGTGGGGCTGCCAGATCTTGCCGTGCGGGAAGCAAAGGAGCGCGTGCGCACCGCCTCCGCCAACAGCGGGTTTCGCTTTCCCGCCCTTGCGTTTACCGTCAACCTTGCCCCTGCTGACCGCAAGAAGGAAGGCTCCGGGTTTGATGTGGCGATTCTTGCGGGAATTTTACAGACCGTGGGCGCCATCCGGCGGGAGGTGGACCTTTCGCGGGTGTGCCTGATCGGGGAGTTATCGCTCTCCGGTTCCATTCGCCCGGTGCGGGGTGCGCTTTGCATGTGCGTTGCCGCCAAAGAGGCGGGGCTGAAGGAGATTTTTGTTCCTGCCGAGAACGCGGCGGAAGCGGCGGCGGTGCACGGGATGACGGTGTATCCGCTGACCGATATGCGCTCACTGGTGAATCACCTCAACGGCACCGAAAAAATCACGCCGATGCGGGCGGACGAGCACGCGTTTGAGGACGCGGTGCTCCGCCACACGCTGGATTTTGCCGACGTGCGCGGGCAGGCGCAGGCAAAGCGCGCCATGGAAATTGCCGCCGCGGGCGGGCATAATATTCTGCTGATCGGTCCTCCCGGCACGGGCAAATCCATGCTGGCAAAGCGCCTGCCGACCATTCTCCCGCCCCTGTCGTTTGAGGAGGCGGTGGAGACCACCAAAATCCACTCGGTGGCGGGGATTCTGCCGCCGGGCACGCCGCTGTTGTCGGCGCGCCCCTTCCGCTCTCCGCACCACACCATGTCGGCGGTCAGTCTGGTCGGGGGCGGCGCCAACCCCAGCCCCGGCGAGGTGTCGCTGGCGCACAACGGGGTGTTGTTTCTCGATGAGCTGCCGGAGTTTCCCAAAACCGTGACCGACACGCTCCGTCAGCCGCTGGAAGATCGCCGCGTGACCATCACCCGCGCCAGCGGCAGGGTCACGTTTCCGTGTTCGTTTATGCTGGTTGGGGCGATGAACCCCTGCCGTTGCGGGTATTTCGGGCATCCGACCCACCCCTGCACCTGCACGCCGCAGGATGTGAAGCGTTACATTTCCCGCATCAGCGGGCCGCTGCTTGACCGCATTGACATCGAGGTGGAGTTGCCCTCCATCTCGTATGACGAGCTTGCCGCCACGGGCGCTACGGGTGAAACGTCCGACACCATCCGGGCGCGGGTGGTGCGGGCGCGGAAATTTGCCGCCGCGCGCATGAGCGGGGAGCCGGGCATTTTCTGCAACGCCCAACTGGACGCGGCAGGCATCCGCAAATACTGTATTGCCGACGACGCGGCGGGGGCGATGCTGCGCGCCGCATACGACCGCATGGGGCTTTCCGCGCGCGGATATGACCGCATTATGCGGGTTGCCCGCACCATTGCCGACCTTGCGGGCAGTGACCTTATCCGCGCCGAGCACATTGCCGAGGCGATTCAGTTGCGCAGTCTTGACCGCAAATACTGGAATTAAGGCATCATCGCGCAATTCCGACTGCGCCATTGCACCATCGGAATTACGCGGTAATGCCTTGAAACCGAAATCAGAAAGGAATTATCATGCCGAACGACGCTTATATTTCACCCTTTTCCACCAGATACGCCTCCAGGGAGATGCAGTATCTCTTTTCCGCGGATAAAAAATTCACCACCTGGCGCGCGCTCTGGATCGCCCTTGCCGAAGCGGAACAGCAGGCGGGACTGAACATCACGGACGAGCAGTTGGACGAACTGCGCGCCCACGCTACCGACGTGGACTATGACAAGGCGGCGGCGTATGAGAAGAAACTGCGCCATGACGTGATGGCGCACATCCACGCGTGGGGAGAGCAGTGCCCCAAGGCGCGCCCGATCATTCATCTCGGCGCCACCTCCTGCTATGTGGGGGATAACACCGATATGATTATCCTCAAGGACGCGCTGACGCTGGTGAGAGGGAAGCTCTGCCGCGTGATGAAAAATCTGCGTGACTTTGCACTGAAATACAAGGCGTTGCCGGCGCTGGGCTATACGCACCTGCAACCGGCGCAGATGGTGACGGTGGGCAAGCGCGCCACGCTCTGGCTCTACGATTTGGTGCTGGATCTGAACGACCTGCAATATGTGCTCTCCACGCTGGCACTGCTCGGCTCCAAGGGCACCACCGGCACGCAGGCAAGTTTTATGGAACTGCTGGGCGGGGATGAGGAAAAGATTGACGGGATTGAGGCGTATATCGCGGAGAAATTCGGGTTTGACCGGGTGGTGCCGGTCAGCGGGCAGACCTATACCCGCAAATATGACTCCCGCGTGATGGCGGTGCTGTCCGGCATTGCGCAAAGCGCGTATAAGTTTTCCAACGACCTGCGGATTTTGCAGTCGTTCAAAGAAATGGAGGAGCCGTTTGAGAAAAATCAGATCGGCTCCTCGGCGATGCCCTACAAGCGCAACCCCATGCGTTGCGAACGGATGGGCGCACTCTGCCGCTACGTCATTTCGGATGTGACCAATACCGCCGTGACCGCCTCCACCCAGTGGATGGAGCGCACGCTGGACGACAGCGCCAACCGCCGCATTTCGATTGCGGAAGGGTTCCTCGCCGTGGACGCGATTCTGAATATTTATATCAACGTGACCGACGGGCTGGTGGTCTACCCGAAAGTGATCGAGGCGCGCATTAGACAGGAACTGCCCTTTATGGCGTCCGAAAACATCCTCATGGACGCAGTCAAGCGGGGCGGCGACCGGCAGGAACTGCATGAAGTCATCCGGGAGCTTTCTATGGAGGCAGGCAAGCGCGTGAAAGAAGAGGGGCTTGACAACGATCTGCTTTCCCGCATTGCCGCTGATCCTCGCTTTGGGCTTAGCGCCGAGGAACTGAGCGCGCATATTGACCCCGCCGCCTACATCGGGCGTTGCCCCTCGCAGGTGGAGCGCTTCATCCGGGATGAGGTGGACCCTCTGCTGGCAAAATATCCGGCGACCGAGGGGATGAAACTGGAAGTCTGACAAACGCCGCCCCACGGCGGTACACATAAACAGAAAGAACGGAGGAGAAAACATGGCAGGCATCATGCAGAAAAATCTGCGCACGATTGAAAATCTGCGCGTGATGTTGGAGGATTCCGCCCTTCGCGGGGGCACCGCCACCGCAATCCGGGAGAAACGGGACGGGATTTATCAGGATATTTCCTATTCGCGCTTAGCGGCGGAAGCCGAAGCGCTCGGCACGGCGCTCACGCACCGGATCCCGGCGGGCGCACGGGTATTGCTGATCGGAGAAAACAGCTACGCGTGGGCGCTTTCGTTCCTTGCACTGGTGTGCGGCGCGGGCGTGCCGGTGCCGGTGGATGCGGCGCTTCCCGCTACGGCGGTAGCGGCAATCGCACGGGAGGCGGGCGCCACGGCGGTGATTTACGCCCCCGACAAGGCAACCCACATTGCCGGGCTTTCGGGCGTGGTTGCCGTTTGCATGGATGAACTGGGCAGCCTTGTGGAGATGGGCAAGGAGTTGCTTCGCACCGGGGAGACCTCGGTGTTTGAAACCGTCATTGACCGCACGGCGCCTGCCGCTGTCTTTTTCACCTCGGGCACAACCGGAAAGCCGAAGGGGGTATTGCTTTCTCACGCAAACCTCTGCCGCACGCTCTCCGGGGTCGGTTATATGGCAAACCTCACTCCCACAGACACCTTCCTGTCGGTTTTGCCGCTCTCCCACGCGTATGAATGCGTGCTGGGGTTCCTGGTTCCGCTTTGCTACGGCGCGGCGGTTGCCTTCGGAGAGGGGCTGTACTCACTGGGGAAGAACCTGCGGGAGGTGCACCCCACGGCAATGGTGCTGTTGCCTTTCCTTGCCGAGGCACTTTACCGCAAGTGCTGGGCGGACATCAGCCGCCGCGGCGCAGAGACCGCGGTGCGCCGCCTGATCGCCATTTCCGATCCGGTGCGTCCGCTTGCCGCAAGACAGGTCCTCAAAGAAAAACTGCTTGCGCGGGAGCGCGCGATGTTCGGCGGGCGCCTCAACCGTATTTTCATTCTCGGCGGGCATGCGGATGCCGCCGTGCAGAAGGGGCTTCGTCAGTTCGGCATTTTTGCGGTGCAGGGCTATGGGCTGACCGAGTGTGCGGGGCTGGCGGCGCTGAACTGCGATGAAAGCTATAAGGACGGCGCGGCAGGCAAGGCGCTTGCCGGCGGCGTGCTGGATATTTACAACGCCCAGCCGGACGGCAGCGGGGAGATCCGCTACAAGGGCGAAAACGTGATGCTGGGGTACCTGGCGGGCTCCGTGCGGGAATCCGGCATCCATCGTGACGGGTGGTTTTACACCGGCGATATCGGGCGGATTGACGCGGACGGCTTCCTTTACGTGATCGGCAGAAAGCAGAACGCCATTGAAACCGCCAACGGCAAGCGAATCTGCCCCGAGGAGCTGGAGGCGTTGCTCAGTCAGAATCCCTTCATCCGCGAGGCGGTGGTGCTGGGTGTGTACGACGAGGAAAAGAAGGACAACGTGGCGGCGGCGTTCATCTGCCCGGACTTTGCGTATGCAAAGAATATGTTTGGCGAGTTTGACTGGATGGAAAATCTGGACACCGCAATCTCCGAGTGGGTAGAGGACATCAACGCGGAGTTGCCGCCCTTTGAGCGGATTTCGATGTACGCCCTGAGAGAGGAGCCGTTTGCGCGCAACGCGTCCGGCAAGGTGCTTCGCGCGGCGCTGGCAAAGGAATTTTCCGCACTTGGAGAGTAAGGACGCGGAGGGCGCTTCCCTGCAAGCGCCCCCCACACCCCCCGCAAAACCTTTTAAATAAGGGGTGGGGTGCGGCACCGGGATACACACATAACTTCCCGGCGGCAGCACCTGCGGTGCGGCTGGTCGGCTGACGGCACCTGCGGTGCGGCTTGCAGAGTCAGTTGGGCACACACGCCCAATGCTTGGCGCCAGCTGCCGGAAAGTTTTTGCGGGATTCAAAAGGGGGCTTTTTTCAAAAAGCCCCCTTTTGCGCGCGCCTGCGGCGGGCAATAGAGCCAGTATGTTCGCCGCCGGAATGTTTGTATGGCATTTTCTTTTTGCCGACAAGGGGTATTGCCCCTTGTCCATTTTCT
>URMC01000031.1 GCA_900548735.1 uncultured Eubacteriales bacterium
CCCCTTTGGGGATCGCGCCGTTGTGGTGCGCAGTAACTTTTCGGCACTCTCCCACGTGCTGGATGAATTAAAGATTGAAAAAATTGACGGGCTGTTGCTTGATCTCGGTGTATCCTCCTATCAGCTGGACACTCCGGAGCGCGGATTTTCGTATCAGAGCAACGCTCCTTTGGACATGCGGATGGATAGGCACTCGGCGCTGACTGCATACGATGTGGTTAATACATACAGCGAAGAAAACCTGAAAAAGATTCTTTTCAACTATGGGGAAGAACGCTTTGCCCCCAAAATTGCCGCAAAAATTGTGGAAGAACGGGCGAAAAAGCCTATTGAAACCACGGCACAGCTCTCGGAGCTGATCAAGGCGGCAATGCCTGCGGCGGCAAAAGAGGGTGGGCACCACCCCGCAAAGCGGAGCTTTCAGGCGATCCGCATCGAAGTAAATTCCGAGTTGGATGTCATCGCTCCGGCAATCAATGCGGCAGTGGAGCGGATGAACAAGGGCGGCAGAATTGCCGTGATTACATTCCATTCGCTGGAAGACCGCATCGTGAAACAGACCTTTGCCACACTGGCAACCGGGTGCACCTGCCCCAAGAGTTTGCCGGTATGTATCTGCAACCATAAACCCAAAATCAAATGTATTACAAAAAAGCCGATTCTGCCCGGCGAGCGGGAAACGGAAGAAAATCCGCGTGCCCGCAGTGCGAAGTTGCGCGTGGCGGAAAAACTGTAAAGGAGGTCGCAAACATGGAAAATAAAATAACCTATGACGAAGTTTATTTCCGGGAGGAATACAGTGCGGAGTATGACGCACTGCGCAATCGTTACCGCTCCCGGTTGCAGGACGCCATGCGCGGGCGCACGGTTGACCACAACCCTGTGCCGAACGCGACCACTGTCGTGCGCCTGAACAAGGATGAGGACGGCGGCGTGACCATTGCCACCACCGGGGATTTTGTGGATTTTTTTAACAAGAAATACGGCGGCAATGACCGGATCGGCGCGGTACGCAAGTCCCTGGAGCAGGCACGCGTGAAAGCGATGAAAGAGAAAAAAGAAGAGGAAGAGGAGACCCGGCGCGCGGCAATTCAGCGCACCGCAGAAAGAGGCTTTCTCTCCAAGGTTCGCACTGTAAAGCGGCACCTGATCTTCACGCACGCCTTTTTTGCACTGCTCTTCATGCTCTCTGTCAGCCTGCTTGTTTGCTCCTCGATGATTCTCGACCGCGCGGATGCACGCGTGGCGGCACTGACCAGCGAGGTCACGGCGCTTCGTGCCGATGCCCCGGCGGGGGAAGAGAGCGAGCAGAGCGACCGGATTCTCGGTTTTTACGAGGATCATGAGGGTAGCATCTCCATGTCCGGCAAGGACAGCGTGGAGTTTATCGAAAACGAGCGGCAGGGCATCGGAATGTCAGGGCTCCTGAACGCGCTTCTCGGCGGCGAATAAGGTCTAAAACCAGGAAAAGAAGAATAGAATAAGGATGCGACATAGTCGTCATCCGGCGGTGAATTCCGGTACCCGGAGTTCACCGCCGTTTCTTTTTTTGTGAGGGAGGAATTATGAAACCACCGGTCAGCGCGCGTACCTTGAAGCGTTCTTCTGCTATGGCAATTTTTCTGTTGCTTGTATTTCTGTTTCTCGCCTGTCGCATTTTTGCCATACAGGTGTTTGACTTTGATCGTTACCAGAAAAAAGTTCTGGATCAACTGACTACCGAATCCCCGGTTCGTGCGGAGCGTGGCGGCATTCTGGACGCGGCAGGGCGCGTGCTTGCCGCAAACCGCACAGTTTACCGGATCTCGCTGTTTCCGAATGTGATTACCGCCTCCGGCACGGATACCGAAAAATTGGTTTCGGGGCTGTGTGCCGCGGTGGAGGGGCTTGAGCCGGAAAAGGTGCGGAAACATCTTTCCCACAAAACGGACTTGGAGCGCACAGTGGTGCGCTCTACCGACCGCGCCACGGCGGATAAAGTGCTTTCCTTTATCGCGGAAAACGATTATTATGAGATGCTGGCTGTGGAAGCAGTCAGTGAGCGGTATTATCCGTATGGCTCGCTTGCTTCGCACGTTCTTGGCTTTACCGGGAGTGACGGGCAGGGGCTTTATGGGCTGGAGCTTCAGTACGACAAGATGTTGGCAGGGCAAAACGGAGCGTATATTACCGCAAGGGATTCCACAGGCAACCGCTTGCCGAATGAGTATGAATCCTTTGTGCGCGCTGAGGACGGCTACACTATGCACACCACGATTGACGCATTTATTCAGGCAACGCTGGAGGAGCAGCTGAAAGCCACCCTGACGGAATCTGCCGCCGCCAACCGTGTTTGCGGAATCGTCATGAATGTTAAAACCGGTGCGATCCTCGCCATGGCAACCGCTCCTTCTTTTGACCTTAACCACCCGTTTGAACTGAACGCGGAGTGCGCCGCGGCTCTTGCCGCCGGCGGGCTTGCCGAGGGAAGCGAGGAATACTTAGCAAAAAAAGCGCAGCTCTTGCTGGAAACCTGGTCGAATAAGGCGGCAACCGAAATCTATATGCCCGGTTCTACCTTCAAGGCGCTGACCTGCTCTGCGGTGTTGGAGGAAAAGGCGGTGATCGACCTTGACGAGCGCTTTTTTTGCTCCGGTGCGCTTCAGGTTGCCGATCGCACCATCCACTGCCACAAAAAAGGCGGACACGGGAGCCTGACCTTCCGCGAGGGGCTGCAAAACTCCTGTAACCCGGTGATGATGACCGTGGCGGCGCGGCTTGGCTGTGATACTTTTTATCAATACGTAGAGGCGTTCGGCTTGCTGGAAAAGACCGGTATTGACCTGCCCGGCGAGGGGAATTCCATCTTTCATGCCAAGTCCAATTTTAAGGAGCTGGATCTTGCCACCGCATCCTTCGGGCAGAACTTCAAAGTATCGGTATTGCAGATGATCACGGCAATTTCGTCTATTGCCAACGGCGGGGAGTTGTTGACCCCGTATCTGGTGGAATCAATGAGCGACGAAAAGGGGAATACCGTTTACAGCCACGAAAAAAACGTGCGCCGGCAGGTTATCTCCGCCGAGACTGCCAAAACCATCTGCGAGATTCTTGCCGGGGGTGTTGCCGGCAACGGCGGCGCCAAAAACGCGTATGTGCCGGGCTACCGCATTGCCGCCAAAACCGGTACCTCCGAAAAGATCGGCGATAATGCCAACGCGCGCATCGGCTCCTGTGTGGGCTTTGCCCCGGCAGACGACCCGGAGGTGGCTGTGATCATCGTGGTGGATGAGCCGACGGACGGCAGCCGCTACGGCAGTGTGGTTGCGGCGCCGTATGTGGCAAATGTTTTCCGCTCGGTACTCCCGTATCTCGGTGTGGAGCCGGTCTATACGGAGGAGGAACTGGCAAACTTGGAGAAAACCGTGCCTAACTGTGTGGGTTGGAGTCGGGAACGCGCGGAACAGTTTTTAACGGCGGCTGGCTTTGAAGTCGCATTTTCGGGGAAGGGGAGCGTGGTGACCGCACAGACCCCGGAGAGCGGCAGTGTGCTGACCCCGGCGCATGCCAAGGTGGTGCTGACACTGGGAAACACCGATCTTACGATGGTTCCCGTGCCGGATTTAATCGGAAAAAGCGCAGAGGAAGCCGCGCGGATCCTGCTGTTGCAGGGATTTAATGTGGAAATCGTAGGCGCGCGCAGCCTTTCGGAAGCGAGTGCGGCGGTAAAAGGGCAGTTTCCGGCGGCGGGTATATCCGCCCCTTATGGGAGTGCGGTGCGGCTGTATTTCCCGTATGAAGTATCGGAAGAATGAGTTCTCCTGTCAGGCTAAGGGGGTAGATCATGCGATTAAAAATATTACTGGAGAGCGCGGGCTGTTCATTTAATCCCGTGCAGGATACAGAGGTTACCGGGGTTTTTTCGGATTCTGCCAAAGTGTTGCCCGGCGGGGTTTTCGTGGCAATCCGCGGGCTTCATACCGACGGCGCGGATTTTGCCGAAGAAGCGGTGAAAAACGGTGCGGTGCTGTTGGTTGCCGAGCGGGAGATACAAGGGGTGCCATGCTTTGTCGTGCCGAATGCACGAGAGGCGCTTGCCCGGTTGCTTGACGCGTTTTGGGGGCACCCGGCAAAGGAGCTGTGCCTGGTCGGAATCACAGGGACAAACGGGAAAACCTCTGTTTCCATGATGCTGTATCATATTCTGCGCATGGCAGGCTATACGTGCGGTCTGATTGGTACGGTGGAGTGCCGCATAGGCGATGAGGTGTATCATCCGGAAAATGCGGATCATCTTGCCAATATGACGACCCCTGACCCTGCGGAACTGTACCCGTTGCTTGCCACCATGCGTGACGCCGGTGTGACGCATGTGGTGATGGAGGTGACCTCCCACGCGCTGGCTTTTGCCAAAGTGGCGCCGCTGGAATTCCGATTGGCGGTGTTCACCAACCTTACGGAGGATCATTTGGATCTGCATGGGGATATGGAGCGGTATTTTGCGGAAAAAAGAAAGCTGTTTTCCATGTGCCGTCAGGCGGTGATTTCCACTTCTACGGTGTACGGAAAAATTCTTGCCGACACCGTGCAGGTGCCGTGCTTTGCCGTCAGTGCCGGAAAAAGCCTTTTGAATATCCGGAAAGACGAGGATCGCGGCGTGGAATTCTCGCTGTGCCGTCAGGGGGAAACGATTCCGTTTTATCTGCCGGTGCCGGGGGATTTTTCGGTAGAAAACGGGGCGCTTGCCGCCGCTGGCGCACTTTGCCTTGGCGTGGCGGCAGAAACCGTGCAAAAAGCGCTTGCCGTTTTTCCCGGTGTGCCCGGCAGGCTGGAGCGGGTAAGCGGTATTCCGGCGGATTTCAGTGTATTTCTGGATTATGCACACACGCCGGACGCGTTGGAAAAACTGCTTCGCAGTGCGAAGGTGTTCGGGGGCGGACGCCGGATTGTACTTCTTTTCGGTTGCGGCGGGGACCGGGAGCGAGGCAAGAGAGCGCAGATGGGTAGAATTGCCTCACGCTTTGCCGATTTTCTGATTCTGACCTCGGATAATTGCCGGAGCGAAAAGCCGGAGGCGATTCTTGCCGATATCCTTCGCGGTGTGGATAAAGAAAAACCGTATATTGTCATATCCGACAGGCGGGAAGCGATCCGGTATGCCGTGCTTCATGCGGAGCCGGGGGATATTCTTCTGCTGGCAGGAAAAGGACATGAGACCTACGAGATCAGGGGCAAGCAACGCCTGCCTTTTTCGGAGCGGGAAATTGTGCGTGAGAGCTTTGCGGAAAGGACGGCTGGTAATGAGAATTGAGCTTTGCCGGGAATTTCGGGAGGCGGGCGTTCTTGCCGCGGCATTGAGGGGGGAACAGGTGGGGCAGGCACCCGTGAGACTGACCGGGCTTGCGACCGACTCTTCCGAGATTGAAAAAGGCGACATTTTTCTTGCTTTGCCCGGAAAACGGCATAACGGCTGGGAATATCTTGAAGCCGCCTTGCAACGCGGTGCGGCAGGAGCCATCTTGCCGCGCACGGCGGGGGATTGTGCAAAAACAACCTATCGTATTTTAGTGGATGATCCGCTCAAATCTTTACTGGACGCGGCGGCGGCACATCGCGCACACCTGAACGGCACCGTCATCGCCGTCAGCGGGAGCGCAGGGAAAACCACCGCCAAAGAGGCGATTGCCACCGTGCTTGGCGAACGTGGTGTGGTACGTAAAAGCCGCGGAAATTATAACAGTTCCATCGGTCTGTCGCTTTCTTTGCTTTCTATGGACGAGGCGGATTTTTACGTATTGGAAATCGGAATCAGCCATCCGGGCGAAATGGAGGAAATGAGTCTTGCGCTCGCGCCGGAGATTGCGGTGCTGACCAACATCGGCAGTGCGCATATCGGCAATTTCGGCTCCTTTGAGGCGCTGGCAGAGGAAAAACTGAAAATAGCCTCCGGCATGCGGGCTGGCGGGGTTCTTCTCCTGCCGGGAAATTGCCTATATCCCCCCACATATGATGAGAAAATAAAGATTTATCGCTTTGGGCACGGTATGAATTGCGATTTTCGTGCGGAAAATATTCATATGGATGCGCAGGGCGTTTCACTGACACTGTGCCACGGGGAAAAACGCATACCGTCTCTTTCTTGGGGCATCCCCGGCGAAATGGGAGTAACAACTTTATTGATTGCGGGCGCAACAGCGGAGTTGTGCGATGTGGAGACGGAGTCGCTTTCCCGCGGGCTTGCCCGCGCGGCGGCTTTCACTCCGCGCATGCGCAAGGTCGTTGCCGGGGAGCGGTTGCTGCTTGACGACGCGTATAACGCGTCCCCCGAAACGGTTGCCGCCGCACTGGAGACGCTTTCTTATCTCGCCGGAAAGCGACAGAGTGCCGCGGTGCTTGGCGATATCGAGGAGTTGGGCGAGTTTTCCGGTACTCTGCATGAGGCGGTAGGGGAGTGCGCCGGGAGGAGCGGTATTTCGCTTCTTTTTACCTATGGAGAAAAGGCATTTGGTATTGCAAAAGCGGCTGTCCGCGCGGGGCTTGCGCGCGGGGCGGTGTTTCCTTTTCTGCCGGGGGAGGAGCGGGAGCTTGCCGGTGCAATTCTCAAAAAAACAAAACATAACGCGGTGATTCTGTTCAAGGCTTCGCACAAGACGGGTCTTGACCGGATCGTTCGCGCTGTGGAAAGGAAGGCGCGATGAGGGGGCTTGTATTCTGCCTGATTTTCTTTCTTCTTTCCTTTGGGATGACGGCGGTGCTGTGCCGGGCGATTTTACCGGTGCTGCGCAAAAAGCATGCCGGGCAATATATTTTGGAAATCGGACCTTCCTGGCATCTTTCCAAAGCCGGCACGCCCACGATGGGCGGGTTGTCCTTTCTTTTGCCGGTTTTATTGCTTTCGCTATGCGGGGCGTTGTATTTCTGGCGTATGAAAGAGCGGAATACCGTGCTGACGCTTGTTCTGATTTCTTTTTACGGCACGCTCTGCGGCGGCATCGGGTGCCTGGATGACCTGGCAAAACTGCGCCACCGGCAAAATGCGGGGCTCAGCGCCGCCCAAAAGTATTTTCTGCAGTTGCTTGCCTCTGCTGTTTTTTTGGTGGCGGCAGAGCTTTTACTGCATCTCGGCACGGCGGTTCACCTGCCGTTTTCGGACAGAAATCTGGAGCTTGGCTTTTATTATTACCCGTTGGCGCTCTTGTTTCTGACCGGTTTGATGAACGCCTGCAATCTTACCGACGGGATCGACGGTCTGCTTTCCTCGGTGGTTTTGGTGATAGCCTGCTTTCTGTTTCTGTTAGGTGCCCGTGCGGGGAGCAGTGTATTGCCGCTGAGCGGGGCTTTGCTTGCAGGTGCCGCATTCGGATTTCTTTTGTGGAATGCACATCCGGCAAAAATCTTTATGGGAGATACCGGGTCGTTGTTTTTCGGCGGTTTGCTGGCGGCGGTGGGAATTGTTTCCGGAGAGGCGGTATTGCTTTTGATATTCGCTATCATGCCGGTATTTGAAACGGCTTCCGTGATTCTTCAGGTCGCTTTTTTCCGCCTGACGCACGGAAAGCGCCTTTTTAAAATGGCGCCGTTTCATCATCATCTGGAAAAATGCGGCTTGTCTGAGGAGGAGGTAGTCGGCATCTTTTCGCTTGTGACACTGCTTGCCTGCTCTCTGGGGGTGATCTTTTGGAAGGGCTGAGAACGTTGCCCCGCAACACGGACAAGACAGGGGCAGGTGCACCGGACCCAGTGTTTCTTTGCCTGTTGCTGACGGCACTGATCTTCGGCGCGGCGGTTTCTTACAGTGCCAGCAGTGTCTATGCCCAGGAGTTTTACGGGGATAAGCTGTACTTTTTCAGGCGCTATATTTTATTCGCGTTGCTGTCTCTCGGGGTGACTGCCTTGTTTGTATGGCGTGCCACACCGGAGTTCTGGCGCGGGTTCGGCGTATTTCTTTACGCTGGGGCGGTCTTTCTTTTGGTATTGGTTTTGCTGATCGGCACCGTGGGCGGAGGCGCGCGGCGCTGGCTGGTGCTGGGGCCGCTGACAGTACAACCCTCCGAGATCGCGAAGCCCGCGCTGGTGCTGATTCTCTCATTGGTCCTGACCAAGCACGAAAAGAAAGTGACCTCCAAAAGGCGCGGGGGCGGGAGCTTCCGCTATGGGGTGCTTTTGCCGGGAGCATTGATTTTGCTGATCTGTCTTTTGGTGGCGGCAGAAAAACACATTTCAGGGCTTCTCATTATCGGGATGCTGGGTGTATTTGTGATGTTTCTCGGCGGCACGCGCCCCAAATATCTTCTGATTATGGGGCTTTTGGTGGCGGCGGCAGGGTGCCTGCTGATTCTCGTTTCTTCCTATGCGCAGGTGCGGGTAAACACTTGGTTACATATCGAGGAGGTGGATCCGCTCGGCTCCGCATGGCAGACCCTGCAGGGGCTGTATGCAATCGGCTCCGGTGGACTTTTCGGTGTGGGATTCGGCAACGGGCGGCAGAAATTCGGTTATGTTTCTCAACCGCAGAATGACTTTGTATTTACCATCATTTGCGAAGAGCTGGGCTTTTTCGGCGCGCTGGCAGTCATTCTTCTGTTTTTGGCACTGGTTTTGCGTGGGTTTCACATCGCGGCGCACGCGCCGGACAGATTTTGTTCACTGGCGGTGTATGGTCTTTCTGCCAAACTTGCCCTGCAGGCATTGCTCAACATTGCCGTGGTGACCAATTCCATGCCGAACACCGGTGTTTCACTGCCGTTTTTCAGCTCCGGCGGAACCTTCCTTGCCATCCAGATTTTTGAAATGGGAATTGTGCTGTCGGTATCGCGGTACAGCACGGGGAGGCGCGCATGAGAATTGTTTTTACCTGCGGCGGCACCGGTGGGCATATCACCCCGGCGCTTGCCATTGCCGATACGGTAAAAGAGAACTGCCCCACGGCGGAAATTCTGTTTGTGGGGGCGGATGGGGGGATGGAAACGCGGCTGGTGCCCAATGCCGGATACCGGATTGTGACCCTGCGCGTTTCGGGGCTTCGGCGCAGTCTTTCCCCCGGTAACATCAAGGTGCTTTTCCGCGCCTTGCATGCCACGAAAGAAGCGGAGGAGCTGCTGGGTTCCTTTTGCCCGGATCTGGTGATCGGCACCGGTGGATATGCCTCATTTCCCACGCTTTTTGCGGCAACGAAATTGGGGATTCCCGCCGCCGCGCATGAATCCAATGCGGTACCGGGGCTTGCCATCCGTCGGCTTGCCAAACGCCTTGACCGGATATGGGTCAATTTTGCCGGAACGGCGGAAAAACTGCCGGGGGAAAACTGCCTTGCAGTCGGAAATCCTTTACCGCGCGGGTTTGGTGTTGCCAACCCGGCGCCCTTGCCGCAAGGGTGCATCAAAATGGTGCTCTCCTTTGGCGGGAGCCTTGGGGCAAGGGAACTGAACCGCGCCGCGCTGGCGCTGATGGCGGCGGAGCGCAATCAGCCTGAAATCTTTCATCTGCATGCCACCGGAAAAGGGGAATATGAGGAGTGGCGACGGGTGTTTGAGGAGCGTGGATTGTCCGAATCGAAAAATCTGGAACTGGTGCCGTACCTGGAGGATATGCCGCGCCGGATGGCTGCGGCGGACGTGGTGATTTGCCGGGCGGGAGCTATGAGTATTTCGGAGCTTGCCGCTGCCGGGAAAACCGCAGTGTTGGTCCCGTCCCCCAACGTGACCGGTAATCATCAGTATCTGAATGCCAAAGTGCTCTCCGATGCGGGTGCCGCGGTGCTGTTGCCGGAGCGTGAACTGCCGGAAAAATTGACCTCAACGGTTTTTTCGTTGTTGAGCGATTCGCAAAAAAGGCGGGTAATGGGTGAAAAAATACGGCAATTCTACCGCGGGGAGAGTAACCGTTTGATCTTTTCGGATATGCTTTTGCTGATGAAAAAAACAAAAAAACGCAAAAAATAGCGCGTTCCGGCAAAAAAGTCGGAATGCGCGCAAAAATATTTCGGATTTTTCTGAATTTTTTTTGAAAAACATCTTGCAAAGCAGAAAAAAATATATTAGAATAATATGCAGATGCTTGCGTACTATCGCAAATCAAAAAAGCGGCAGTGCCGCACAAGTCAAAAACGGAGGAAATACATATGACGTTTGAACGCGACGAAAATACAGAGTGCGGCGTAGTCATTCGCGTTGTCGGTGTCGGCGGCGGCGGCAACAATGCGGTAAACCGCATGATCTCGGCAGGGATCCGCGGGGTGGAATTTGTAACGATCAATACCGACCGTCAGGCACTTCACAGATCTGACGCACCGGTACAGATGATCATCGGTGAGAAAATTACCAAAGGCTTCGGGGCAGGTGCTGTCCCTGCAGTCGGCGCACGCGCCGCTGAGGAGTCCTTGGAGGATATCAAGAAGATGCTGACGGGTGCGGACATGGTGTTTGTGACCGCGGGCATGGGTGGCGGCACCGGTACCGGTGCGGCTCCTGTTGTGGCGCGCGTTGCACACGAGATGGAGATTCTGACCATCGGTATCGTGACCAAGCCGTTTGCTTTTGAGGGCAAACAGCGGATGGACAAGGCGGAGAAGGGCATTAAGGAACTGCGCCAGTATGTAGACGCACTGGTTGTGATTCCGAACGAGAAGCTCAAAGAGGCTTCCTCCACCAAGATCACGCTCAGCAATGCGTTTGAAATTGCCGATGACGTGCTTCGTCGCGGCGTGCAGAGCATTTCCGAGTTGATCAATATTCCCGGCTTTATCAACCTTGACTTTGCGGACGTAACCACCGTGATGAAGAATGCCGGCTATGCGCACATGGGTATGGGCGTTGCCACCGGCTCTGACAAGGCGAAGAACGCGGCACAGCTTGCCATTGCAAGCCCGTTGCTGGAAACTTCGATTCACGGCGCAAAGGGCATCCTGATCAGTATTACCGCATCCCGCGATGTGGGGCTGGAGGATGTGGATTTGGCTTCTTCCATGATTTCCGCACAGGCACATCCCGATGCAAACGTAATCTGGGGTCTCTCCTTCGATGATACGCTGGAGGACGAGATGCGTGTTACGATTATTGCTACCGGTTTTGAAAAAGAAAAAGACGAGCCCGTGCCGGCTGAGGAACCTGTAGAAGAGGAACCCGTAGCCGCTCCTGTAGAAGAGGAAGTTCCCGCTGCCCCTGCTGAGGAAGCAAAACCCGAACCCGTGGCAGAGCCCGTGAAACCTACGGCACCCGCCCATGCGCCGGTGTATGATACCGACAATGAGGATTCTGCGATTTCCGACGATGAATTTGACTCGCTGATGAGCGTGTTCCGCGCCCGCGGCAGAGGCGACAGAAAGTAATTTCTGAAAAAAGAAAAGGCAGACAGCAACGCTGTCTGCCTTTTCTTTTTTGCAATTCCGCACTTTTACAATCCATCAGGCGCTTTCGCGCCAGCTTCCTTTACTGGGGGGGGACTTTTTTTACTCCTGTCTTTCCCGCAGGGCACGGGGCAAGCACCCGCCGCCGTTTGGCATATTACCTTGCTGATTGTAGGGGCGACCATTGGTCGCCCTCCCCGACACAAAGTTACTTTTTCTATTACCTCGTCAGATTCCTTACCCGCTTTTCTTTGATTGCGCAGGCGCAAAGAAAAGCTAACAAAAGAAACGCCAAAAGAAAAACGCGAAAAGGGGGCTTTTTGAAAAAAGCCCCCTTTAAATCCCGCAAAAACTTTCCGGCGACTGACGCCGGAATGCGCGGCGTGTGTGCCCAAACGAACGCTCCGGCTGTTCAGCCGCACCGCAGCTGCCTTTTGGGCGACTGACGCCGGAATGTTGGGCGGATGTCGTTATTTTCTGAGAAAATCAACCAAGCTGTGCGGCAAGAATTTCTTTTGCCGCGGCAAGTGCCGCTTCAACCTTTGTGGTGTCTTTGCCGCCTGCCATAGCGTTATCGGGTCTGCCGCCGCCTTTGCCGCCAGTCACTGCGGCAACCGCGCCAACCAGTTTTCCGGCGTGTGCACCCGCCGCCACTGCGGCTTTGCCCGCCACGGCAAGGAACTGCACCCGGTCGCCGTCACAAACGGCAAGCAGGGCTACAAGATCGTCATGTTCCGCTTTGATCTCATCTGCAAGGCTTCTGGCAATTTCCATCTTCATGCCGTCAAAGCGTGCGGTGGCCAATTTTACTTTTCCGAGGTCAATGACATTTTTCAGCACATCGTCCTTTTTGGAAGAAGCAAGCTTCGCATTCAGCGCTTCCACTTCACGGGTCAGTGCTTTCAACTCGTCTTCCACAGCCGCGGCTCGCTTTGCCACATCGTGCGGGTTCTGTGCCTTGAGTGCGGTTGCGGTTTGCGCCAGCAGGGCATCGCGTTCTGCCAGCAGGGAAAGGATACCGTAACCCGTGGTTGCTTCCACCCGGCGGACACCGGCGGCAACAGAGGTTTCGGAAATGATTTTGAAAAGCCCGATCTTTGCGGTGTTGTCAATATGCGTGCCACCGCAGAACTCAATCGAGAAGTCGCCCATGCGCACCACGCGTACCATCTTGCCGTACTTCTCGCCAAACAGCGCCATTGCGCCCATCTTTTTGGCTTTTTCCAACTCGGTCTCTGTCATGGTGATCGGGAGCCCGGCGAGGATTTGTTCATTCACCAGCGCTTCCACCTTTTCCAGTTCCTCTTTGGTCAGTGCCGCAAAGTGGGTAAAGTCAAACCGGCATTTGTCGGGGTCAACATAAGAGCCTGCCTGCTCTACGTGCGTGCCCAGTACCGAGCGGAGCGCCGCCTGAAGCAGGTGCGCCGCGGAGTGGTTGCGAGCGATTGCCATCCGGCGGTCATTATCTACCACGGCATTCACCGTGTCGCCTACATGGAAAATCCCGTTTTTCACCGTGCAGATGTGCAGGTATATGCCGTCGGTCTTTTTGGTGTCCTGCACGGCAAGCTGTGCCTCGCCCGCAGTCAATACGCCGGTGTCACCGACCTGACCGCCGCCCTCGCCATAGAAGGGGGTGGTGTCAAGTACTACGGTGCATTCGCCCTCGGCAATTTCAGGCACGCTCTGCACGCCGTCATCGGTTTCTGCAAGGATGGCAAGAATTTTTGCCCCCTCTTTGTCGGTGCCGTCGTAGCCGCAGAATACGGTTTTCGGCAGGTGGTCAAGAAGCCCCTTGGTGCTGTTATCCCAGCCGCTGATATTGCCGCGCGCGGCGCGTGCGCGCTCCCGCTGTGCCTTCATCAGGGAAGAGAACGCCTCTTCGTCGGCGGAAAGCCCCTTTTCCGCGAGAATTTCTTTGGTCAGATCAAGCGGGAAGCCGAATGTGTCATAGAGTTTGAATACATCCTCGCCGGCAATGACCTTAGCACCGCTTTTTTCGGCTTTTTCGATGATGCCGGAAAGGATGGAAAGCCCCGCGTCAATCGTGGCGTCAAAGCGCTCCTCCTCCAAGGCGATGACCTTCAGGATATAGTCCTGCTTTTCCGCAAGCTCCGGATAGGCATCTTTGCTCTCGCCGATGGCAACCACGCAAAGCTCGCACAGGAACGGGCGGTTGATGCCAAGCAGTTTTCCGTGGCGGCAGGCGCGGCGGATGATACGGCGAAGCACGTATCCGCGCCCCTCGTTGGAGGGGATCACCCCGTCCGCAATCATAAACATGGAGCTCTTGATATGGTCGGTGCATACGCGCACGGAAATATCGTCGTTTTTATCAGCCCCATAGGTCTTGCCGGAAATCCGGCAGACCGTATCCAGAATTTTGCGGATAGAGTCTACCTCAAACATATTGTCCACGCCCTGCATCACACAGGCAAGACGCTCCAGCCCCATGCCGGTATCAATGTTTTTCTGCTTCAGCTCGGTATAGTGACCCTTGCCGTCATTGTTGAACTGGGAGAACACGTTGTTCCAGATCTCCATATACCGGTCGCATTCACAGCCGGGGCGGCAGTTGGGGGAGCCGCAACCGTACTTTTCGCCGCGGTCAAAATAGATCTCGGAGCAGGGACCGCAGGGACCGGAGCCATGCTCCCAGAAGTTGTCCTCTTTGCCAAGGCGGGTGATGCGCTCTGCCGGAACGCCTACAACCTTGTTCCAGAGTTCAAATGCTTCTTCGTCCTTTTCGTAAATCGAGGGCCACAGCTTGTCCTCCGGAATTTCCAACACCTTGGTCAGAAACTCCCATGCCCACGGAATTGCCTCGTTTTTGAAGTAATCGCCGAAAGAGAAGTTGCCGAGCATTTCAAAGAATGTGCCATGCCGTGCCGTATGCCCTACGCGCTCCAGATCAGGGGTGCGGATGCACTTCTGACAGGTGGTTACGCGGCGGCGGGGCGGCTCCTCTTCTCCCGTAAAGTATTTTTTCATCGGAGCCATGCCGGAGTTGATCAGCAACAGTGATTTATCATTGATCGGAATCAACGGGAAGGAGGGCAGGCGCAGATGCCCTTTGGATTCAAAGAAAGAGAGATATTTTTCGCGCAGATCGTTGAGTGAAGTCCACTTCATAAGCAGTGCCTTTCTTTATATATAAACATTACACAACATTATAACATTTTCTCCGGGTACTGTCAAGACGGTTGCACGTGTTTTTGAAAGCGGAAACGGATCGGGAAAATTTGCTCGTGAAAGAAATTGAAAAATAACAAAAAATATACACAAAATTCACATATTGAGAAATAAAGCCCGGAACTCCCCATTTTCGGTTGTACCATATGGCAAAACTTCCGGTGATGATTTTGTGAAAATAGATGAAAATTGAGAAATAGACGTGAAAGATTTTTGTGTGTCTTGAAAAAAGAGGGGGGGAGTGGTATAATAAGGTATCAATATTCACAAGGAGAACAAACATGAAAAAAATTCTTTGTGTATTTCTCAGCATTCTGATGTGTGCATCACTTCTGACGGTGTTCGCATCCTGCGGGAAAAAGGCGCAGGACATTGATCTGAACCAATGTCAGATCGTTACCGCGGACGGGCTTTCAGGCCTTGCCTCGCGTGAGATCAATAATATGCGCAAAATCATTGCAGACAAAACCGGCGTCTCGCTGAAATTCAACAACGAGAGCAAAGCTGCGGAAGGGGAGACCACCTATGAGATTCTTGTAGGTAAAACCAGGCGCCCCGAGACCGAAAAGGCATTGAAAGCTTTGAAGAATACCGAGGGCTTTACCATTCAGGTCATCAAAAATAAGGTAGTAATTGTCGGCACCAATGACGCGCTGACCTACCTTGCATTGCAGACCTTTGAGGAAAAGTATCTGAGTGGGGAAACGGTTTCTGCAACCCTTTCGTTGGAATCCAAGTATGTTAAAAACGACTGCGTGCTGCTGACACTGCTTTCCGGCGGGAAATCGGATTATACCATTATTTACAGTAAGAAATGGGATACCACGTCGGACGCTAACTATATGGACAGAAGCGTTGTGCCGGTGGAAGGCAAGTTGGACGTGGTGGACTATCAGTATAAGCAGATTGCCAACTTTATGTTGAATTTCTGCAAGAGTGCCGATCTGAAAAAGATAGACAGCCAATCCGAAAAGAAGGAAGTGCTGGAAAAAGAGATCATTATCGGCACTACCGAGCGGGAGGAAACGGCTATCGCCCTTTCCAAAATCACGCAGAACGAGTACATCATCACCACGGTAAACGGCAAGATCGTTGTTGCGGCATGGAATGACCAGGGCATTCAGCTTGCTGTGGAAAAGCTGACGCAGATCATGCAGGACTGCATCACGCAATCCGACTCCGGCAAGGTGGCGATTTATCCGGCGGATCTTACATATATCGGAAAGTTCAGCCCTGCGTGGCCGACCGATTTCCCGAAGCCGGAGGGAGCGAATCTTTACGGCACCTGTGATGTGGAAGACGGGCATGTGGAGTATTGCTATACCGGTAACGGCGTAACCGCCGCGGCGTTTGACGCATATTCCGCAAAACTGAAGGAAGCCGGCTATAAAGTGTTTCAGGACAACACCATTGAAGACAGCCGCTATACCACCTTCACCAATGATACTTATATGCTGCACGTGATTTATGCGGCGTACAAAAACAAGAACAATTTCGATTCCTTCACGCCTACCCTGCGTGTGGTTGCCGCGAAAATGACTTCGGTCAATCTCCCGGTAGAGAACAGCGCTTCTCAGCTGAAGTACACCAAGGTGTTTACCGATGACAATGTGGGCGCGGATACCGGTGCGCTGATCACGCAGATGTATCTTTCCTATGAGGAATCGAACATTTTTGGCAACTGCTATGTTACCATGCTGGAGGACGGCTCATTCATTCTTTATGACGGCGGCGGAAACGGTTACAGCTCCAATGGCTCCGATGTATTGGAAGACGGTACGGTGCTCAACCCGCTTGGCAACCCCGTTGCCAAAACCGATGAGGCACAGCGCCTTTACTCGCTGATGCGGGACCTGATGAATCTGGTTGGAAAAACCGGACCTGTTGTGATTTCCGCATGGCTGATGTCCCATTCGCACTGGGATCACATGACCTGCTTCAAGGATTTCTGCAAGGACAGAAAAACCTCTGTTACCGTAGAAAATGCGTATGCCAACTTTGCCTCCAATTATGAAACCTTCAACTCCTATAACCCGGGCAATTACCGCGCGGCGGAGCTGATGACCTCGCTTGACTTTGTAAACGGCGACGGCAAGTATATCAAGGTGCACTCCGGGCAGACCTTCTGGGTGCGCAATGCGGAAGTGGAAGTGCTGTATACTCACGAGGACCAGTTCCCGGAGATTATCCGTTACTTCAACGACACCTCTACCATTTTCCGTATCAAATATCATGTGACCGACGGGAAGGGGAACATCACCGATGGCGAAAACGGACCTGTAACCGGCATGTGGCTGGGTGACCTTTGGCAGAACGGGTCTGCCATCATGTCTGCCATGTACGGTGACTATCTGAAGTCGGATATGGTGCAGGTGGCTCACCACGGGTACAACGGCTGTCTCAAACAGATTTACATGCAGATTGCGCCGACCCTTGTCTGGTGGCCGACATGCGGACAGCAGTTTGTGGAGCAGGCGTATGTCAGAACTACCGGCGGCTATGAAGTTGATGTTGACCGTTACATTGCCCATAAATTGTCATCTGTAAAGTGGATTCTGGTTGCCGGCGGTATCACAGCCATCGGAACCGGCGGGTATGACAAGGACACCATGTTCTCCAAGGATCCGGTTACCAATAAATTCTATTATGAAAAGTTCCGCCATAACTACACCCTGAAGATCACCAAAAACGGTTTTGACGGGGATAAACTGTACTATGCAGATGAGAATTTCGCCGGTGTCGGAGGAGACCGCTTCACCGGTGCGGCGCCCGTGAGCAAAATCACCGCCAGCAACTGATCTTTATCGGAGGTTTTGAAATGAAAAAAATACTTTGCCTTGCGTTGTGTCTGCTTTTGATACTGCCTTCCGCATTATTGCTGTCTTCCTGCAAAAAGGGCGGGGAAGGTTCAATCAGCGTGTCCAAAAAAACGATTGAAGTAAATCTGAAGG
>URMC01000032.1 GCA_900548735.1 uncultured Eubacteriales bacterium
CGGTTTTGCTGTTGCGTGACGGCGCGCGCGTGGCGCTGGTCAAGCGCCCCGCGAAAGGTCTGCTTGCAGGGCTGTTTGAGCCGCCGTGCCTTGCCGGGTTCCGCAGTGCGGAGGAAATTGCCGCCCTGTTTGCCGCCGTGGGGCTGACGCCGCTTCGTGTGGCACCGCTGGGGGAAGCCAGGCACATTTTCACCCACATCGAGTGGCAGATGACGGGTTTTGAAGTGATTCTGCCGGAGGGTGCCGCCGCGAAACTCGACACGTGTGCCCCCTTTTTGCCGGAAGACCTCTTTTTCGCCAACCGGGAGGAGTTAGAGCAACACTTTGCCCTGCCCAGTGCCTACCGCGCTTACCGCGCATTTATCTGATACCCTTGCACACAAATGAACCGGCGGCACCTTGCGGCGCAACTGAACGGCTGGTGCACTACTTTGGGTGCACACGCCCAATATTCCGACACCATTTGCCGAAAAGTTTTTAGGGGGCACCTTGCGGTGCGGCTTGCAGGCTGACGCACTACTTTGGGTGCACACGCCCAATATTCCGACACCATTTGCCGGAAAGTTTTTAGGAGATTAAAAGGGGGCTTTTTTCAAAAAGCCCCCTTTTCGCACGCCTGCCATTTTTCAAAATCCGCACGGGGGAAAAGGCAAGCGCGGGGGTCGCTTCCTTCACCAGCAGGTCGTGGCATGCCGCTCCGTTTTCCGGTTTCATTTTCTTTCTTCTTAAATCAGATTGATCAGCATCGTGATCAACCCCAGAATAAACCCGATTACGCCGCCAAGCCAGATTACGGCGTTCAGTTCCTTTTTCATCACGGAAAGCACCAGCGTTTCCAGCTCCTTCGCGGGCATGGCGTTGATCTTTTCCTCCACGATTTCGGCAAGGTGAAATTTGCTTGCCAGCTCTTTGGCAAACGCGCCGATCAGATGCTCATACGCGTTGCGCACCAGCCCCGCCAGCGCCTCCTTGCCCCCCACGAGGTCGGCAGGGGTGCGCGCCTCCATCGCGGAGAGCTCCGCCGCCAGTTTTTCGCGCAGCTTTTCCTTGCCGGCGCCGTCCAGGTATTCGTTGACCTTATCGCTGACCGGCTGGGCAAAGGAAGCGATCAGCGAGTCTGTCACAAACATCCGCAACAGCGGATTTGCCGCCGCCGCGTTTTTCAGCGCGACGCTCCCCTCGGTCAGCACCAGCGCGGCGGGGTCAAACTCCTTCACGGCGGCAAGAATTTTCTCCTCTAAAAAGTCCAGCACCTTCTCACGCTTTTCGGGGTACGCCTCCCGGAAAACATTTGCCCCCATCACGCCGAAAACGGGGAGCTCGGTCGCCTTGCGCACCACCACGTCGGCAATTTCGTCCGACAAAAAGACCCGGTAAAGATCCTCCTCCCGCACCAGCGACTGACCTACCATCACGCCCATCGCGTGCGCCAGCGCGGACTGGCGGCGCGGAATAATGCCGGGGGTAAACGGCAACCGCAAGCCGAAAATCCGCACCTCTTTCAAAGGGCGGAAAAGCATTTTCACAGCGATATAGTTGGTGATAATGCCGATCACCAGCCCGACCACGGGGCCGGACAGCATTCCCGCAATTTTCAGAAACTGCTCCATTTTGACCTCCCGATGACCCGTCTCCCGCGGGTAAATTTTCCGTTATCCTGTTTATCTTAACATATTCCCCGCAAAAAATCAAGCGCCGCGCGGATTTTACGCCAGCAGCAGGACTAAGAGGATCGGCAGGATGTCATCCTGCTCTCCGGCAAGCAGCAACAGCACCCCCACAATAAGGGCAAGATCAGAGGTCTGCGTGTGCTTCCCCTCCGGTTTTTTGGGGGGTAAAAGCGAGGAAAGCACCGGAAAACGGGAAACCAACGCGTGAAGGGGAAGCCCCTTGCCGGGCGGTGCCTTTTCCTCCTTTTCCGCAAATGCCGCCGCGGTCGGCTCTCCCCCTGCCTGCTCCGGCGGAGGTGCCACTTCCGGTGCCGCCGGTTCTCCCTGCGCCACGGCGGGCGTAGCCGGTGCCGCGGGCGGCTCCTGCCCCGCGCCCGGCACCACGGTCGTGCCGGAATAATTCTCCGGGATCTGGAGGGGTGCGTTCTCCTGCCCCCATGCCGGTTGCTTTTGAATGTACAAAACGCTTCCCCCTTTCAGAAAAGCCCGGTCAGGGCATCATACACGCGGCAAATGCGGATCAGGTAATCCGCCATTTCCCGCCGTTCGGGCGAAAGGTATGGCTTGAGAGCGCACAGCAGTGCCTCCCTGCGGTTGTCTTTGTTTTTCGCGGGCGCCTGAGCCGCCCCCGGAGCGGGGGGCGACTCTGGCGCGGCGGGAAATACTCCGCGCAAAAGCGGAGCCACTGCGGAAAACCGTTCCGCAAGAGCGGAAAACTCCTCTGCGGAAAGCCCGGTATCCTCCGGTGCTCCCGTCTGCGCCCCGGTCATCTTCCTTTTCCTCCGTTTTTCAGCTGTTCGCCAAGGCGAAGCAGATCTGCGTCGCTCATATTCCGGATGGTCCGCCGCACGCCGTCAAGGTCGCCCGGGCGAATCTGAAATGCCGAAAGGTCAAGTCCGTACTCCCGCCCCAGCTTATCCAGCACGGCGGATAATTGCCGGTCGGAAAGAGACAGCAGTTTTTCCATGGTTTTGCGGTCCAGTTGCATGATATCACCCCTTTCTCTAAGAGCATATGCAACATCGCGCCACATCGCACCAACCTTTGCAGGGGTGACCGCCTCCCCTGCGCCACCTTCGGTGGGGGCACCAGCGGTGCGGCTGACATGCTGACGCGCTGCTTTGGGCACATACGCCGAAAGCGTGGCGTGCGCCGTGTAAAAATTTTTGAGGGAGTCAAGAGGGAACTTTTTATAAAAAGTCCCCTCTTGCGCGCGCCTGCGGCGGGCGAAAAGGGGCTGTAAAAAAGCAAACTTTTTTACAGCCCCTTCAGTCTTTGATTTTTTTCTCTTTATCCGCCATAAACTCCAACAACTCTACCATTTCTTTCTGCTTCTCAGGCGGGAGGGATGACAAAATGTCAATCCCCTTTTGCAAAAGCGCTTCCTCCCCGCCGCCGGAAAAGGACTTGCCCAACAAATAATCCACACTTACGCCAAAATAATCCGCAATTTTCAAAAGGGTATCGTAATGCGGTACCTTTCCGCTTTTCCAATGCGTGGTAGCGGAGTTTGACACCCCGATTTCTCTTGCGACCCTGCCCGGCTTTACTTTTTTCTCCGCACACAGCTCGCTGAACGTCTCCCAGAACATTTTCTGCTCCTTTTATAAAATCTTCACAAATTCAGAGCTCCGTTGTGGTAAAACCTGCCAAAATTTCAAAAATTTAGAATAAACGCTTGATTTTTCTAAACTTGTGTAGTAAAATAAGCGCATGGTGAACCACACCTCTTATTTTAGCAGAAAAAACTGAATTTGTCAACATTTGGAAGTCGTGTCGGCACAACTTTAGCCTGACAAACGACGATGTGGACGGAAGGGAGGCTTATGAAAAGGACAAACGAAAACGAGGCGGTGGTATATAAGGAAAGCGCGGCAAAAAGCGCCCGTACTCCGGGCGAAATTCCCGCACCGCAGGCAGGGCAGGCAGGTCAGCCCGCCGGCGCAGAGGTGCCGGACGGCGAGCACGAAGCCGCCGGGCTGACCTGCGGCAGAGCGGACTGCCGGAGCGACGCCGCCGTGCACTTTTCCGGTGCGGAAGAGATTTCGGTACAGGAAGGCACCTGCGCCATCGCGCCGCACGCATTTGAGGGCTGTACTTTCCTGCAGAAAGTGCATCTGCCGCACAGCATCCGGGAGATCGGCGAGGGCGCGTTCCGGGGCTGTACGCGCCTGACCGACATAGAATTCCCCCGCGGGCTGACCGCCATCGGCTCCGGAGCGTTCTGCGACTGCAAAAGCCTTTCCCGCATAAGCCTGCCCGAGGGACTGCTGTCGGTCGGGGATGCGGCGTTTGCCGGGTGCACCGGGCTTTTTTCCGTTTCCCTGCCCTCTACGCTGGAGCGCCTTGGCGAGCGGGTGTTTGACATTTGCGCCGGGCTTGCCGAAATCAGGGTGGCACCCGGAAACCGCGTTTTCCGTGCGGCAGGCGGGTGCCTGGTGCGCCGGGCGGACCGCACGCTGATCCGCGGGGTCAGCGATGCCAAAATCCCCGCCGGGGGCGAGGTGCTGACCATCGGGGAGGCGGCGTTTTCGGGGTGCCGGGGGCTGACCTCGCTCCTCATCCCGCCCGGCGTTCGCACCATTGCCGACAATGCCTTTATGCACTGCACCGCGCTTCGGGAAGCGGAGCTTGGCAGGGATGTCATTTCCGTCGGCGAAGGGGCGTTTTACAACTGCCCGTCGCTGCGCTGGGTACGCCTTGCGCCGCACGGCGCGCTGCGCCGGATCGGGGCAGAAGCGTTCCGCTTTTGCGACCGGCTGGAGGAAGTGGCGCCCGCGCCTTGCAAAACACCCGAAAAAGCGGTATAATAACCATAGCTTGACAGGAGGTATCCGAACCCGGTTCTCGCGGGCGGATTTCCCGCCATGCCAGGGTAACAGCAGATATCCGAATCCGCCCCAAAGCCGTGGATTTGCGGTTCTTTTCGGATTGTCCTCCTTGCAAGGATAATCCTTGCCGCGTCGTCCGCACCGAAAATCTTCCGAAATCCGCGGCTTTGTGGTCGCAGAATTTCGGGCAGGCAAATTTTCGTTGTCGGCAGGAAACCGACACAGTTCATATACAGATATGAACAAGGCGGGTGACGAACCGACGGCGGATATTTGCCGCCCGAAATCGGATTCGGATATCTGCTGTTACCCTTTGTTAAAATACTCGGGAATATAGAGGCTACGGGTCAGTCCTCGCCCTCGTAGGGCGCAATCTCGGACTGCTTTTCCGCCGTGGATTCGAGAATGGTTTCCGCAAGGTCTTTTTCGATGTCCGTCGAGGTGCGCGTGCCGCGCCGCCCCGGGCGGAAGCCGCCCTTCTTGCGGGGCTCGTCCTCCTCGTCGGACTTATTGACAATGGCGATAAACACGTCCTCCAGGCTCATGCCCACCGCTTCCAGCCCCACCATGGGCCAGTGCCGCTCGGCAAGGGCATAGAACAGCGACTTGCGGATGTCAATCCCCGGTGTGCTTTCCACAAGGAAGGTATACGCGTCGCCGTCCCGCTCCGAGAGGGCTTCCACATAGCTGATATCACTGCGGGAGCGCAGGAACGTCAGCACCTCTTTCTGGGGTGCGGCAACCTTGAGGCGGAAGCGGCGGCTTGCCTCTACCGCGCGATTGATGTTTTCCGTGCGCTCGTCGGCAACCAACTTACCTTTGTTGATAATCAGAATCCGGTCACAGACCGCCTGCACCTCCTGCAGAATGTGCGTGGAGAGAATGACGGTATGATCCTTGCCCAGCGTGCGGATCAGATTGCGAATTTCGATGATCTGCTTGGGGTCAAGCCCCACCGTCGGCTCATCAAAAATGATAACCGGCGGGTTGCCGATCAGTGCCTGCGCAATGCCCACGCGCTGGCGGTAGCCTTTGGAAAGATTGCGGATCAGGCGGTGCGTCACATTGCTGATCTTCACCACCTCGCAGATCTCCTGCAGGTGCATGGCGCGGTTCATCGTACAGCCCTTGAGGTTGTACACAAAAATAAGGTATTCCTCCACCGTCATATCCGGGTAAAGGGGGGGTTGCTCCGGCAGATACCCGATGCGGCGTTTGACCGCCAACGGGTCGTCCAGCACATTGATACCGTCCACCATCACGCGCCCCGCGGAAGAGGAAAGGTAGCCAGTCAGAATATTCATTGTCGTGCTTTTCCCGGCGCCGTTGGGGCCGAGAAAGCCGACGATCTCGCCCTTCTCCACCTCAAAACTCACATCGTCTACGGCGCAGTTGTTGCCGTAATTTTTGACCAGATGGTCGATCTTAATCATATGGTGATCCTTCCCTTGCCGGTCACCCGGCAAAAGTTTGTTAGCCTGACAGGAGATATCCGAACCCGTTTCGGGTGAGCGGATTTCGGGGAGATTTGCGGCTTTGCGGAGAAAAGCGGGTCCCACCCGGTGACGACGCAAAGTCACAAAGATTGCGAAATACGTCGCCCGAGACGGGCTTGGATATTTTCTGTCAGACTACCATAATTATATCACAATTCTTTTGGATATTCAACAGGGAAACGGTGGTTTTCACCGGGGTTTCTGTGATATTTTGATGAATTTTCCCTGTGGCTTGCAGAATTTGTGCAGACCGCAAACGGAAATATAGGTTTTTGGGGGAGTGGGCTTTCGGAATGTTTGTGAAACTTCCTGAGATTGTGCTACCTTGACGAAATCCAAGAAAGAAACCCGGCTGTACAGCCGGGTTTCTTTCGATTTTTTCCGTTTTCTATCGCCGAAATCCACCTGCGGTGGGGCTGAAAGGCTGGCGCGTTGCTTTGGGTACGCACACCCAAGTTTTTGTAGGGGCGACCATTGGTCGGCACCTGCGGTGCAGCTTTCAGAGTCAGTTGGGTGCACACAGCGAATGTTCGCACCAAACCCCGTCAGGGGCATTCCATATGCCCCCGCTTTCGGCAAAAATCTAATTGTTTGTAGGGGAGGGGTTCCCCCTCCCGTTTTGTAGGGCGATACGCCCTGCATGCGGGCGACCAATGGTCGCCCCTACGGTGTGTACACTCTATTCCGTAGGTGGAGGCGGTTGCCTTCGGCAACTCATATCCTCCCGCCCTGACGTAAAGTTGCTTTTTTCTTTATTCTATCAGATTCCTTACCCGCTTTTTCTTTGCAAATGCAGGCGCAAAGAAAAAGCTAACAAAAAGAAACGCCAAAGGAGAGACGCGAAAAGGGGGCTTTTTGAAAAAAGCCCCCTTTCAATCCCCGAAAAACTTTTGGGCAGCTGGCGCCAAGCATTGGGCGTGTGTGCCCAACTGACTCTGAAAGCCCCGCCGCAGGCGGTGCGCCCAACTGACTCTGAAAGCCGCACCGCAGGTGCCGGCAACTGACGCCGAACTTTCGCTGTATGCACACCAAAAGCGCGGTGGTTATTTTAGTTCTGCGGCTCCCAATCGCCGGGATCTTTACCGGCGGGGTCATTGTTCTCATTCCCGTTGTTCGGGTTGTCGTTATCCTGATTACCGCCACCCTGATTGTCATTATTCTGCCCGCCGTTCTCGCCGCCGGTCTGCTCGGTATTGTCCTTTTTGGGCGGCTCCTCGCCGGGTTGCTTGTCGCAGGCAATAAACGCCGTCAGCAGGGTCAGCACCAGCGCCAGCGCCAGCACCGCCGCCAAGATTTTGTGTTTCATCCGTTTTCTCCTTCCCGGGGCTTTTCGCCGCCGATCATTTGATGGAAAATGTGAGATGCTTCAATCGCTCCATGGCGGAGCGGAAAACGGTTTTGTCGTTCTCGTGCGCAAGGCACTCCTCCGCCTGCTCCAAGGGGATCCACTCCACCTCGGCGATCTCGCCTTCTCTGGCGTGAATATCGGCATTTGTGGTAAACGCCAGAAAATAGACCACTTCTTTCATCACGCCGGGTGAGGGACTGTAGGTCACCGTTTCCCGGAAATCCGAAATGATGGCAATGCGGGAGGCGGTTTCCTCCATCACTTCCCGCAACGCGGTCTCGTACTCGCTTTCGTTCCCCTCCACATGTCCTTTGGGGAACGACCGTTTTCCGCCCGCACGGTGGCGGATCATCAGAATATAATAATTGTCCTCTTCGCGGCGCACCACCAGTGCGCCGCAGGATTTTTCCCACACCATGTCACGACCTCCTTTGCAAGGGGAAAACCTTTCGGTATTTTGAAAATACCGTTTACCGCTGGATTTCCTCCATCACAAAGGCCTCCAGAATATCGCCCACCTTGATGTCGCCGAAGCGATCCAAGCCGATGCCGCACTCATAACCGTCGGCAACCTCTTTCACGTCGTCCTTAAAGCGGCGGAGCGACGAAATCTTATCTTCAAAAATCACCACGCCGTCACGCACCACGCGGATCTGCGAAGCGCGGGTGATCTTGCCGTCCTGCACATAGGAGCCGGCGATGGTGCCCACGTTCGGCACGTGAATGGTCTGCCGTACCTCGGCGTGACCCAGCACCACTTCTTTGTATTTGGGTGCCAGCATCCCCTTCATTGCCGCACTGATCTCGTCAATGCACTCGTAAATCACGCGATAGGTGCGGATGTCCACTTTCTGCCGCTCTGCGGAGTCAATCGCCATCTTATCGGGGCGCACATTAAAGCCTACGATAATGGCATTGGAAGCCGCCGCCAGCATGACGTCGCCCTCGATAATCCCGCCGACTGCGGCATGAATCACATGCACGCGCACTTCTTCGTTGGAGAGCTTTTCAAGGGACTGCTTCACCGCCTCGGCAGAGCCTGCCACGTCGGCTTTCACGATGATGTTCAGCTCTTTCACGCCCTCGGAAATCTGCGCAAACAGGTCGTTGAGGTTGGCTCTCGCATTCGCTTTGAAGCCCTCCTCCTTCGCCTTATCGCGGCGCTGGTCGGCAAGGGTTCTCGCCATGCGCTCGTCCTCGACCGCGGCAAACTCGTCGCCTGCCTCCGGCACTTCGGCAAGACCGATGACCTCCACCGGCACGGAGGGGCCCGCTTCTTTCACGATCCGACCGTTGTAGTCGTTCATCGTGCGCACTCTGCCCACGGCGGTGCCGGCGATCACGATGTCGCCGGTGTGCAGGGTACCGTTCTGCACCAGCACGGTGGCAACGGGGCCTCTGCCCTTATCCAGCTTGGATTCGATAATAATACCCTTGGCGCGGCGGTTGGGGTTGGCTTTCAGTTCCTTCATATCCGCCACCAGCAGCACGCTTTCCAGTAGCTGGTCGATGCCCTTCTTCGTCAGCGCGGAGACCGGCACGCACATCACGTCGCCGCCCCACTCTTCGGGTACCAGGTCGTACTTTGTCAGTTCCTGCTTGATCCCCTCCGGGTTGGCGCCGGGTTTATCCATTTTGTTGATGGCAACGATGATGTCCACCCCTGCCGCTTTGGCGTGATTGATTGCCTCTACGGTCTGGGGCATGATGCCGTCGTCCGCCGCCACCACAAGGATTGCGATGTCGGTGGCTTTCGCGCCGCGGGCACGCATGGCGGTAAACGCCTCGTGACCGGGGGTATCCAGAAACGTGATGTCCCTGCCGTTGACTTTTACGCGGTAAGCGCCGATGTGCTGGGTAATGCCGCCGGCTTCGCCCGCCGTCACGTTGGAGTGACGGATGGCGTCAAGCAGCGAGGTCTTGCCGTGGTCCACGTGACCCATCACACACACCACCGGCGCGCGCTCGACGAGATCCTCGCTCGCGTCCTCGGTTTCGTCAAACAGCTTATCCTCAATGCTGACCACCACTTCGTGGCTGGCTTCCACGCCCAGCTCCTCGGCGATCAGGTATGCGGTATCATAGTCGATGGTCTGATTGAGGGTGACCATCATACCCATCATCATCAGTTTTTTCACAACCTCCGCCGGCGGAATCTTCATCCGGGAGGCAAACTCGCTGACCGTGATATTTTCCGGCAGTTGCACGCGGGTCGCCTGCTTGGTGGCGGGAGCCGCCGCCTTGTGCGCGCCTTTTCTGCCTGCCGTCATCGCATGGGTGCCGACCTGCTGCTTGCGCAGTCTCTGGTTGCCGCCCCGCATATCGCGCACGGCGTCCGGCACAAAGGTATCCAGGCGCTCGTCGTACTTGGTCAGATCCACATTGTCGCCGCGCATATCCACCACGCGGGTGCCGCGCTGTTTCTGCGCGCCGTCACCGCCCTTCGGGGTCTGCCCGCGCACAATAATCTGGGGCTGGAACTTCTCACGCGGTACGCGCGGTCCTCCCCCCTCGTCCTTATCGCGGAAACCGCCGCCGCCGCGGTTCTGATTCGGGCGGTTGCCGCCGGGCTGACCGTAGCCGGGGCGCTGCCCCTGCTGACCGTAGGGTCTTGCGCCGGGGGCGGAACCGTAAGCGGGTCTGCCCGCCGGATTCTGCGACCCGTATGCAGGCCTTGTGCTCGGGTTTTGCGCACCGTATGCGGGTCTTTGCCCCGGGGTCTGCGTGCCGTATGCCGGGCGCGCACCGCCGGGTGTACGGTCAAACCGGTCGTTTCTCGGTGCATAGCCGTCTCTTGCCGGCGCCGCCGGGCGGGGCTGCTGCGTCATGGTTGCCCGCAGGTTCTGCGGGATATTATAGGTGCGCGGATTTTTTGCCGGTGCGGCAGGAGCCGCCGGTGCGGCGGATGCCGCGGGAGCAGAAGGAGCTTTGGGAGCGGGAGCGGCAGGCGCCGTCGCAGGTGCGGACTTCACCTCGGGCGTTGCTTTCTTTGCTTCTCCGGTCTTTTCAGGTGCCGGAGCGGGCGTTTCTTTTGCGGGTGCCGCCGGCGCGGGAGCGGTTTCCTTTTTCGCGGCGGGTGCCTTTGCGGGCGCCTCTGCCTTTGCAGGTGCTTCCGCCTTGGCAGCTTTCGCGGGTGCCTTCGCTTTGACCTCGGTCGCCTCGGGCTTTTCTGCCTTTTCTGCCTTTGCCGCGGTCTTTGCGGGCGCTTTTGCCGCTTTTGCGGGTGCTTCCGCCTTGGCGGCTTCGGGTGCGGTTTCCGTCTTTTCCGCTTCTTTCTTGGCGGGGGCCGCCTTTTCTGCCTTTGCGGGCGCCTTGGTCGGGATATAAGTATCGCCGAACAGGTAGTCGTCGATCCCTTTGATCTGTTTTGCGCGGGTCAGCGCTTCAAAAACCACGCCGAACTCCTCGGGCGTCAGCACCTTCTGGGTGGTTTTACACTCCAGCCCGTGCACCGCCATCAACTCCGTGATTTCCTTGCTTTTTACACCCAGGTCCTTTGCCAGTTGTGTCACCTTAAACGCCATGTTTCCTCCTTTTCGCTCACGCTGTCCGTGCGTGGGCGCTCTCCAAAGTTTCTGCTTATCTTCTCACGGGCGGGAAACCGCCCGCGATGCCGACCGCCTTGCGGCGGAACTCACCTTATTATTGTAGCCAAAATATTGCAACCGAATCAAAACGGGATTTTTTCACACCGTACCGGAGGTAAACCCCGCTTTTTCGAGAATTGCCTTTGCCAGATGCGGCTCCGTGACACCCACGGCGCCGACCGCCGCGCCTTTTTTGCCCACGGCGTTTGCCAGTGCCTCGGCACTGACCGCAAGCCGCAGGAGCGGCACGCCGTAATGCGCGGTTTTGTCACCGATGCGCTTGTGCGTGTTTTCCGAGGTGTCCGCGGCTTCCGCCACCACGCGCACGTGTTTGCCGTGCGGCAAATCGCGCAGTGCGTCACACACGAGATTCACCCCGATGACCACGCCGCCCGCGCGGGTGGCAAGCCCCAAAAGCCCTAATAATTTTTGCGTATTTTCCGATATTGTTTGCGTATTTCTCTGCACGTCCATGGGGTTATTCCTTTTCGGCAAGCTCTGCCGCCATTGCCTCAAACACTTCTGCGGGGATTTCGCACCCTAAGTTTTTGGCAAGCCGCCCGTTCTTGCGCGCCCGCGCAAGGCACGTACTTTTCTTACAAATATATGCGCCACGCCCCGGCTTCTTGCCCGTGAAGTCCAGCGAGATTTCCCCCGCCGGAGAGCGCACCACCCGCAACAGCTCCGCCTTCGGATGGTGCTCATTGCACCCCAGGCACTGCCGCTCCGGAATTTTTTTCGTTTTCTGCTCCATTTCTCACACCGTTCGGGGGTTAATCCACCTGAATGTCAATCTTATAGCCTGTGAGAATGGCGGCGAGCCTTGCGTTGATGCCCTGTCTGCCGATGGCAAGCGAACGCTGGTCGGGGTCTACCGCTACGCGGCAGGCGCGCTCTCCGGTCAGCTCCACGCTCTCCACTCTGGCGGGTGCCAGCGCCGCGGCGATAAACTCCTCCGGGATTTCGCTGTATTTGATGACCTCTACCTTTTCGCCGCGCAATTCATCCACAATCCCGGCAATTCTCATGCCGTGGTTACCGATGCAGGCGCCGACCGGATCCACATCCTCATCTCTTGAGTATACCGCAACCTTGCAACGCACGCCCGGCTCTCTCGAAATGCTTTTGATCATCACGATGCCGTCCGCAATTTCGGGGATTTCCAGCTCCAGCAGGCGCCGTACCAGCCCCACATGACAGCGGGAAAGCGACACCAGCGGACCCTGCGCCTCTTTGTTGACGCGCATGACGTAGACCTTTACCTTGTCGTCCACATAGAATTCCTCGCCGGGGATCTGCTCACTCTTCGGCAGTTTTGCCCTGCCGTTGCCGGTGTCAAGAATCACGTCACCGGTTTCAGGGTCGATTTTCAGCACGGTTGCCGTGATAATCTCGTTGCACTGGTTTTCGTAGGCCTCCTGCCGCACCATGCGCTCCCCTTCGCGGATGCTCTGCACGATGACGGAGGTTGCCGCCTTGGCGGAAAGCCGGCGGAAGTTTTTCGGCTCTACCCGGATCTCGATCTCCTGGCCCACGCGGTAACGCTTGTTAATGGCTTTGGCGTCCTCCTCCGAAATTTCGGTTTCGGGGTCGGTCACGGTTTCCACCACGGTCATCTGCTGGTAGACGCGGATGTCGTCCTTCTCCAGATTCAGCTCGATTCTCACGTTCGCATTTGCGCCGTATTCCTTGTGGTAAGCCGAAACGAGTGCCGTTTCGATTTTCTCCAACAGGTACTCCTTCGGAATTCCCTTTTCCTTTTCCAGAAGCTCCAGCGCGTTCACAAACGACTCTTTGCTGCTTTTCGTGCTCATTTCCGTATCCCTTTCGTTTTCTTAAAACTCAAAAATTGTCCTGATTTTTGCCACGCTCTCCCGCGGAAAAGCGCGCACGGTACCGTCCTTCCCGGCAAGCAGGATCTCCCCCGCCTCACCGCGCCCGGCAAGCGTGCCGGTAAAGGTTTTCTGCCCGTCAAGCGGGGCAAACAGACGCACCTCCGCGTCCCAGCCCTCGCACGCGTCAATGTGAAAATCGGTGCGCAGATCCCGCTCGATCCCGGGGGAGGAGACCTCCAGATCGTAGGGCACGTCGATGGGGTCCGCCTCATCGAGAAGCGGGTCGATGGCGCGGTGCAGCTTTTCACAGTCGTCAATCGTCACGCCGTTCTCTTTGTCAATCGTCACGCGCAGTACGCGGCGGGAGCCCTCTTTGAGAAATTCCACATCCCAGAGCACCAGCCCCTCTTTTTCCGCTATCGGGGCAACCAGTGCCCGCACCGTGTCGGCAATATTTTTTGCGGTTGCCATTACGCCCCTTTCCGCCGGGGTTGCCCCGGCAAATAAGAGGAGCAGGTCACCACAACCTGCTCCACCATCACATTTCAACCACAGTATAGCATACTTTTTGCCGGATTGCAATAGAAAAAGTAAATTTTTTTCGGATTTGTGAAAAATCCTCGCCCCGGCGGAAAAAAATTCCGCATGCTCGGTGTTTTTTCACAAATCCGTCACCGGAAGTGTTTACAAAGAACAAAATGTATGCTATAATATTAAAATAGTTATAGTGTTGCTGTTTTTTGATTCTGACCTGAAAAGGAGGACGTCGCATGGCGGCTGTGCCATATGAACTGACCAAAAAAGACCTTACGGCATGGCGGGAGCTGCTGGGCACCCCCAACCGGGAAAAAACGGTGCTTGCCGCCGCGCTTGCGGCGTTGCAGATGGCGGCAATTCCGCTCTCGGAAAACCACACGGTGTTTTTGCTGTATTACCTGCTGACGCTGAGCTTTTTCTACCTGCTGACCCGCTCGCTGTTTTCCCTGTGCGGGGTGGCGATCCCGGCGTTTTTCATTTATTCCGCGTTCGGAGAGCACGGCGCGCCCTTTTCGGTGGCGTTTTGCGCGATGCTGTTCGGCGGGGCGCTGTGCGCTTATCTGATTCTGCATTTTCACACCAAGCCGGCGCACCTTTTGTTTTTGCTGATTCCCGCCGCGGCTTACGGCGTCACGTTTCTGATGACGGGCGACCCCATGCGCGGGTTGCTGACGCTGATCCCGCTGCCGCTGGGGCTTCTGTTTGCCGTGATGCTTGCCCGGTGCGATTCGTTTACCGACACGGTGGTTTCGGGCGCCGCCGCGGTGGCGCTGACCCTCGGCGTGGCGCTGGTGCTGACGCTTGCCATCACCGGCAGACTTTCTTCCAACGCGCTTTCGCTTCTTGCCGATGACCTGCGGGCAAACCTGATCTCCCGCCTGACCGAAGTGCGCGACCTTTACGAAAAGGCGGGCATTTCGCTGGAAATGACCGACGTGCAGATTGCCAACAGCGCGGCGATGTGGGTCAACCTCTCGCCCGCGATTTACCTGATTCTGTGTTCGGTGATTTCGTTCTGCTCGTTCCGCATTTTTCTTCGGGTCACGGCAGGGTTTGACGAACTGCCGCGCATGCCCCGCCGGGTGATTGCCATGTCGGTCAGCCCTGTGGCGGCGATTCTGTTTCTGGTTGCGTTTCTGCTCTCGCTGCTGGTGGGCAGGGATCACGCCTCGTTCTTCGGCGTGGTACTGCAAAACCTGTACCTGGTGTTGGAGCCGCCGCTGATTCTGGTCGGCTTTTCCGCGCTGTCGGGGCGGGGGGGCGCGCGCTCGTGCCTGTCGCTGCTCATCCTGATGGGTCTTGTATTTATTCTCTGCACCAACCCCGGCACGGGGCTCACTCTTGCGGCGTTTTACGGCGCGCTGACGATTCTGCTTTCCCGTTTCTTCCCCGCGGCGCCTGCCGACAAAGGAGGTCAATAAGATGCAAAAACATTCCGATCACATCCGCTCCGGCTCGGGCTATCCGCTGCTGATATGCCTTTTTTTCGGCGTGCTGTTTTTCGGCGCGTACCTGGTGCTGGAGCGGCACGGCGCGGGGGCGCTGCCCTCCCTCGGCACGGCGCTGCTGTTTCTCGGCGCGTACTTTGTGCTGACCGCCGGGGCATACCTTTTCTTCCGTCTCAAAGACCGGAAGCGCCGGGATGAGCAGATTCTTTCGGACTCGCTCGGCACCAAGATGCACAATATGTTCAAATACGTGGTGGGGCTGCCCTATCTGCTGTGTGACGAAAACGGGCGGGTGCGCACCACCAACAATGCGCTTCAGGAAATTCTCGGTACCAAGGATCCCTTTTTCCGCGGCACGGTGAGTGACATCTGCCACGGGGTGTCCTTGGAAGAAATTCTCGAAAAGGAAGCGGTGCGGGAGGAATCCCACCGCATGGTCGGCAGGCTCACGATGGATGCCATCAACGCCGCCGCCAACGAAACGGCGGAGCGCGCGCCGGAAATGACCGGGGACGAGACCAGGGACGGGCTTGTGGTGCGGCTGAAAAACGACAGACGCTACACCGTGCGCGCCCATGAGGTACACCTCAATGACCGCCCCAACTATATCGTGACGTTTACCGATGTGACGGATCTGCTGGCTCTGCGCGAAAAAGAGGAGCGCGAGTTGCCGGTGCTTGCCTACATCGATGTGGACAATCTGGAGGAACTGGTGCAGTACACGCGTGTGAACTACCGCGATGCGTCGCGCCGGATTGACGATATTCTCATTACCTTTGCCGCCGAAATGAACGGGATGCTGCGCGAATACGAGCGCGACCGTTACCTGCTTCTTTTCACGCAGGAAAAACTGCGGCAGTGCGAAAACGACAAATTCAGCGCCCTGCTTGACCGGGTGCGCGGCGTGCGCCTGGGCGAATACAGCATTCCGGTCACGGTGTCGGTCGGCATTTCGGTTTCCGACTGCACGATGGCGGAGCGCGCCAAGGAGGCGGCTTCCGCTCTTGACATGGCGCTTCAGCGCGGCGGCGACCAGGTTGCCGTGCGCCGGCGGGACGGCATCCGCTACTACGGCGGGCAGACGCGCCCGTTCCAGCGGCGGACAAAGGTGCAGTCCCGCGTGGTGGCAAATTACCTGCTTTCCAAGATTTCGGAAGCGGACAACCTGCTGGTCATGGGGCACCGCAACCCGGACTTTGACTCCATCGGCTCCTCCCTCGGTGTGGCGCAACTGGGGCTGTTTGCCGGGGTGCCGACCAAAATCATCATGGATCTTTCCAATGCCAACTTCCGCGTGGCGACCGAGCGGCTGACCGCCTCCCGCGTGTACAGCGACCTGTTCATCTCCGGGCACAAGGGGCTGGATCTCATTCGCCCCGGCACGTTGCTGGTCATCACGGACGCCAACAACTTCCGCATTATCGAGTCGCCCGAGGTGGCGGAGAACGTGCGGCAAATTTCCGGTAAAATCGCGATTATCGACCATCACCGTCAGACCGGGGAATACGATTTTGAGCCGGTGATGAACTATATCGACCCCAGCGCTTCGTCCGCGGGCGAACTGGTGACCGAAATGCTGGAGCAGACCGAAAACGGCAACGACGTACCCGGCACCAAGCTGGTGAGCGACGAGGTTGCCAGCGTGATTCTTTCGGGCATTATGCTGGATACCGGCGGGTTTACCCGAAACACCGGCAGCCGCACGCTGGACGCGGCGCGCTACCTCTACGGCAAGGGCGCCAACGCCGAGTATGTGCACAGCTTCTTCAACGAAAACTACGAGGATTACGAGCGCGAGCGCAGTTTCTCCGGCAATATGCTGTTGCATGACGGCACCGTGGGGCTGACGTGGAGCCACGGCACCGACAACGGTGCGGAGGACCGCGTCGCCGCCGCGAAGGAAGCCGACAAACTGCTCAACATCAAGGGCATTTCGGCATCGTTTGCGCTGGTGGTAGTGGACAACGCCGTGCATATCTCCGGTCGCTCCGACGGGTCAATCAACGTACAGCTGATACTTGAGCACCTGGGCGGCGGCGGGCGGTTTGACTCCGCGGGCGCCGCAATGCAGGACGTATCGCTGGAGCGCGCGGTCAAAGACCTTTGCGGCGCGGTCAATCTGTATTTTGCAGACCTGGAAAACGCAAGACATTCCGGCTGACGCGACGGAAAATCCGCCCGCGAAAACCGGGCGAGGCGTTTTTCTGTCGGGCGAACAATGTTTATTACACCCAAGAAAGGACAAAGAATATGAAAGTCATTCTCACAGCAGACGTGAAAGGTCAGGGCAAGAAGGACCAGTTGGTGGAGGTTTCGGACGGATACGCCCGCAATTTCCTGCTTCCCCGCAAACTCGCCATCCCCGCTGACAACAAGGCAATCAACGAGATGAAAAACAAAGAGGCGTCAAGACAGCACA
>URMC01000033.1 GCA_900548735.1 uncultured Eubacteriales bacterium
CAATTTCCTAGCCCGCCTTTCTATGAAAGCGCAGGCGCAACGAAAAGCTAAGAAAAGAAACGCCAAAAGGAGACGCGTTAAGGGGGATTTTTGAAAAAATCCCCCTTAAAATCCCCTAAAAACATTCCGGCAACCGGTCGCCGGAATGTTCGGCGAATACTCAATAATTATGTGCCAAAGCGCAATGTTGCGGCGTAGAGTGGGTCGTTATCATCACCTACGATGATGTTATGCCACTCCGAGGTGGTGCCCGCAAAGCTGACGGTTTTCAACGTGGTACAATCCGCAAACGCGCCTGCCGCAATGCGGCACAGCCTTGCCGATAACGTCAGACTGGTCGCGCTTCTGCCTGAGGGGCAGTAAATCAGCGTGGTGCCGTCCGCCGTGTATAACACCCCGTCCTCCTCCGCAAACGCCGGGTTCCCGGCGCTGACCCGCACATACGCAAGGCGATTGCATCCGGCAAAGGAAGCGGCGCTCAGCGTAACGATAGTGGTCGGCAGTTCAATCGCGCCTACGATACTGTCCTTGAGCGCGTAGGGCAAAATTTCGGTCACGGTGTCCCCTGCCGGGCTCTGTGGCGGAATCAGCACGCAGGAGGCGGTACAGCTTCCCATCCCCGCCAGCGCACAGGTCCCGTCTCCGTTGCTGCGGAATTTCAACCCCTCGCTGTATTTCTTCGGTACTGTCACACTGCCGGTGATCTCTCCCTCTTTCCCCTCTTCGGGGCTGTCGGGCTGCGGCGTGGCGTTGGCTTCGCCAACGGGCGTTTCGTCCGGTGTTGCGGTTGCGGCGTCACCCCTTTTTGCCATGGCGATGCATCCGCAGATGATCACGCACAAAAGGGCAAGACAACCTATGGTTTTCACGATCTTCATTTTTCTTTCCTCCTTTCGCCCCGTTTTTGGGGGTGTGTATGCCGATGGTACCACAGTTTATACCTTCGGTCAACCCCCAATCGTACAGAGAAAACGCGTCCCCGCGCCAAAAAATGCCAAGCTCCTTTGAAAAAATTGCCAAAAGGGCGAAAAGGCGCGCGCCGTGCGGCGTTTTTTGCGATGAAAAGTGCAAAGTCCTGTAAAAGTCCGCCCTTCCCCGATTTTTCTCTTTGCTTGACAAAACGGTGGCTTTGTGCTATGATAAAATTGTAATTTTATGCAAAGGCGGGGTCTTGCCATGAAGCTGTTGTTTATCGGAAACAGTCATACCTACTATAATTCCATGCCGGAAATCGTGAAGCGGCTTCTGGAAGCCACGGGGCAGAAAACCCATGTGACCATGCTGACCGAAAGCGGGAAAAATCTGTTGCACCATGTGTCGGTGCCGGATGTTTCCTTCAATATCCGCTGTGGGGGCTATGACGCGGTGATCGCACAGGACTGCGCCACTCACTTTGACGTGGCGGCTTTCCGCGAGGGGGCTAAGACCCTCAGGGAGCAGGCGGAAAAAGCAGGCTCACGCTTCTATCTCTATATGCCGTGGGCGCGGCGCGATAACCGGACGGCACAACGCCCGATGACCGACGCCTATCATGCCTTCTGCCGTGCCAACGGGTGCCTGTTTGCCCCGGCAGGCGAGGTATTTACAAGAATTTTATTGCATGCACCGGCGGAAACGCTCTATCGGGAGGACGGCAACCATGCCACCCCCGTGGGCAGTTATCTTGCCGCCGTGACCATTTTTTACACCATCACCGGGCGCAAACGGATTATCGACGTCACCACCATCAAAGACCCCGGCGTTGCCTCCGGGATTCCGGTGGAGCTTTGCCAGAAAATTCATACCGAGGCGTGCCGGATGACCCGCCTGTATAACGGCTGATGCCGGCGGTCAGAGTCGGATCGGTACTTGTCCCCCACGGGCTGTTTCTCGCCCCCATGGCAGGGGTCAGCGACGCGCCGTTCCGTTCCCTTTGCAAAAAATACGGGGCGGAATATACTGTCAGTGAAATGATTTCCGCCAAGGCGCTGTGCTATGAGCAGAACGGCAGAGCCGCTGCGCCGGTGCGCACCGCGCCGCTGGCAGAGATCGACGGGGGCAGCGCCCCGATGGCGCTTCAGCTCTTCGGCTCGGAGCCGGAATTTCTCGCCCGGGCGGCGGTTCTGCTGGAAAGCGGAACATATCGCGGGTTCCGGAGCGCCCTTGCTCCCGCCGCGATTGACATCAACATGGGGTGCCCCGTGGAAAAGGTTGTCAGAAACGGGGAGGGGAGCGCCCTTTTAAAGGACCACGCGCGGGCGGCAGAGATTGTGCGTGCCGTGGTGCGCGCGGTGCACCTGCCGGTCACGGTAAAAATCCGTGCCGGGTGGGATGAACAAAGCAAAAATGCCCCGGAGCTGGCAAAACGGCTGGAGGACGCGGGTGCGGCGCTGATCTGTGTACACGGGCGCACCAGACAGCAGTTTTATCAGCCGGGCAGTGACAACCGTATCATCGCGGCGGTGAAGGCGGCGGTGTCGGTCCCCGTGATCGGCAACGGCGATCTGTTTTCCGCCCCGGATGTGAAAAAAATGCTGGAGGAAACCGGGTGTGACGGGGTGATGATTGCCCGCGGCGCCCTCGGAAATCCGTTTTTGTTTGCCGAAATCCGAGCCATGCTGGAGGGGTGCCCGTACACGCCCCCGACAACCGAAGAACGCTTGGCGGTAGCGTTTGCCCACGCCACGGAGATCGTGGCGCACAAGGGGGAACGAATCGGCGTGCCGGAGGCGCGTAAGCATCTGGCGTGGTATACCAAAGGGCTTCGCGGTGCGCCCGCCGTGCGCGGTGCGCTGATGCATGCCACAACGCTTGAGGAAGTGCGGGAGCTTCTTTCCCGCCTTGCTTCACCCGAAGAATCAGGAGGAGACCGATGATCAAACGCATATTTGCCCTGTTGGCGGCAGTGCTGTTGCTCTGCTCGCTTGCCGCCTGCAAAAAGGATGCGACTCTGCCGGGCGGGGATTCTGCCAAAATTCCCCCTGCCGATAGCGGAAACGGGGGTGCCGAGGAGGGGAACCCCAACGCTTTTTTTGAGCGGAACGGATACACCGAGGATTTTACACTCCGTTTTGCCGCCGGCGAGGATTTTTTTGACACGGCAACGGGAGAAATTTTCTGTGCGGGCACGCGGTACCGTTTTGACTTTGCCCCGGAACTTGCCTCCCTTTACAACAGCCTTTCGGAACATAATTTCAGCAATCTGCCCGCGGATATGACATGCAAAGCGCTTTCCGGCAATGACGCGCCGGAAGGGGCTAAGGTTTATACCCTGACCGTGACGGATTCGGGCGTGACCCACACGCTGACGACCGATGAGGAGGCGCTGAAATTGTCCTCCACCTCCAATCTTTCCAACCTTTCGGTAATCATCCGGGAGTTTTCGGCTCTGCTTGCTGCGAGAGCCGGAAGCGCCGCTTCACAGAATTAAAGAACATGAAGTCCATCACCGCCCCCATTGCCGTATTTGACTCCGGCATTGGGGGCATTGGTGTCCTGCGAGAACTGAAAAAAGCATTGCCGGGAGAAAGTTTTTTGTATTTTGGTGACTGTGCCAACGCCCCGTATGGGGAAAAGCCGCCGGAAAAGATTCGGGAGATGGTGTTCTCGCGTGCGGCACGCCTTTTTTGCCGTGCCAAGGCGCTGGTGCTTGCCTGCAACACCGCAACGGCAGTGGCGGCGGCGGAACTGCGCGCGGAGTTTCCGCTCCCCGTGATCGGCATGGAGCCGGCGGTGCGCCCTGCCCTTCGTGTCTGCCCGCATCCCCGCGTGCTGGTTCTTGCCACAAAGGCGACATTGGCAGGGGCAAAATTCCGGGCGTTGGTGCAAAAAACGCCCGATGCCGAGATCACCGCGCTTGCCGCTCCCGGCATCGTGCGGCTGGTTGAGGCGGGGGCACTGCACGGGAGCGCGCCGCGCGCATATCTGTCAGAGCTGCTTGCCCCTTACCGGGGCGTGAGGTTTGACGCGGTGGTGCTGGGGTGCACGCATTTTCCTTTTCTGGCGGCGGAACTGCACCGCGCGCTCGGCTACCCGGTGCCGTTTTTTGACGGCGCGGCAGGCGCCGCGAGGGAAACCGTGCGGCGGTTGACAGAGGAAGGACTTTTGCGGGAGAAACCCGAGCCGGGGCTTTCGCTCCCTGACCGCGCAAAAGCGGCTGATTGTTTTTTCAGCAAGTCAAGGACGTTGAACGGCTACCTTGACGTTGCGAAAGAAACCGTCCTTGACCCTGCCGCACGGATGCCCGACTGTCGTTTTGCCGTGCGAATATCCGACCCTTGCCCCGCCGCGTGGGCACCCGGGCGGGTGCTTCTTTCGGGCAGCGACCCTACGAAACTTCCGCTGATGGAAAAGCTGCTTTACGGGGCACCCTGAAACGGGTAAAAATGAAGACGCGAAAAAAATAAAAAAATTTTGCAAAAAGGGGTTGCAATTCTCTGCGGAATGTGGTATAATAGCAAACGTTCCGCAAGGCCCCTTAGTCAAGCGGCTAAGACGTCGCCCTCTCACGGCGAAGGCATGGGTTCGATTCCCGTAGGGGTCACCAATAAGAAAAAAGCACGCATTTGCGTGCTTTTTTCTTATTGTGATTTCTTTCGCGGCGAGATCCCTTCCGGTTGCCGCATTGCCTTTCGCTTTCAACCCGAACAGTGCGCAACCGGAGCGGACGGCAAGCCGTCCGCAGTCGATCTCCCGTAGGGGTCAAAGGCGCACAGTTGTGCGCCTTTTTCCTTTTGGTGACCCCTTTCGCAGAAACGAGCCCTTCCAGTTGCCGCACTGTTTGTTTGGCATATCGCTTTGCTGATCGTAGGGGCGACCATTGGTCGCCCGGAAGGCTCCTCTCCGACGTTGACGCGAAGCGTCAACGTCGGAGAGGAGCAGGCACCCGCCGCGTTGTTGGGATTAGATTTCTTGCAACGGGCGGATATTGAAATCCGCCCCTACGGATGTTAGATTTGTGCTAAATAAACGGGCGACCAATGGTCGCCCCTACAATGGGTATTCTCCCTATGTTCGCACCAAACACCGTAGGTGGAGGCGGTTGTCGCTTTGCGACAACTCATATCTTCCCGCCCTGACGTAAAGTTACTCTTTCCTTTCCATCATCAGATTCCATGCCCACTTTTTCTTTGCAGGTGTAGGCGCAAAGAAAAAGTTATCAAAAAGAAACGCCATAAAGGAAACGCGCAAGAGGGGACTTTTTATAAAAAGTCCCCTCTTGACTCCCTCAAAAATTTTTACACAGCGCACGCCAAGTGTTGGGCGTGTGCACCTAAAGTAACGTATCAGCCTGTTCGCCCCGCCGCAAGGCGGCCACCGCAAGGCGGCCACCGCAAGGCGGCCACCGCAAGGCGGCGTGAGTGAAACGCCCCCGCAGACCGGAACCCGGTCTGCGGGGGCGTTTTTCTTTTTTCAGAGTGCGGAATTATGACTCATCCTCGAAATTGGTGTCCTCATGCAGGGTGGCAAGCGCGTCGGCATCCAGATATTTGGTTGGGTCCACCTGCAAGCCCTTTTCGGTCATTTCCAGGTGCAGGTGCGCTTCGTCCGCTACCTCTACCGATGCGGTTTCGCCCACATTGCCGATCACGTCACCCGCTTTGACCGACACGCCGATGGCAATCTGCTCCGGCAGGGTTTCGGCAAGGTTTTTGTAAATGGTGTAAACGTCACCGCCGTGCTTGATGGCAATGCACTTGCCCATGGAGCGGTCGTCCCAGATCTGAGCGATCACGCCGTCCGCCATGGCAGAGACCGAAGCGCCCGCCACGGTGGCAATGTCAATGCCCAGATGCACGCGATAGTCTCTCATCGTGTCCGAAAACACCTGCATTTCCGAATCGTGCTTTTTGGTCAGCACGCCGGAGACCGGCAGAATATAATGCGTGGGCGCGGTTTCGGTCTGCTTGCCGTCATCGGGCTTCGGCTGGTCATCGGGGGTGGGCTTTACGTCGTCCGGCTTCGGGTCCACAACACCTGCAGGCTCTCCTCCGGTCGGCTCGTCCGGCAGTACCGGCACATCCTTGGTGCGGCGGTTGGCAATCACGGTGGTAATAATGATTGCACTCAGCAGAACCAACAGCACCATTACGGTGATCGCGATCGCACGTGCGCCGCGGTCGTTTTTCATTTTTGCAAAAAACTGATTTTTGGGCATTTCACTCTCTCCTTGTTTATTCGCCTTTCAGGTTGGGTCTGCTTCTATTTTTGCCAAAGTGACAAAACTTATACAGCGGGGCAAAGTTTTTCTTGCATTGCGCCGCCAAAGGTGGTATAATAGAAAAGAACGAACAAAAGGGGGGAGCGTTTTGCAACATACCGATGAACAGCTTGGTACCGAGCGCGTGGGGCGGCTGGTTTTCCGCATGAGTCTGCCCGCGATTGCGGCGCAGTGTATCAATATGCTATACAACCTGGTGGATCGCGTGTACATTGGGCATATGGGGGCGGACGGCACCGTGGCGCTGACCGGGCTTGGGCTTGCCGCGCCGATTCTGACGTTGCTTTCTGCGTTCAGTGCCTTTGTGGGCACGGGCGGCGCGCCTTTGGCGGCGATGGCACTGGGAAAGGGAGACCGCGAGCGCGCGGAAAAAATTCTTTCCAACGGCGTGACCCTTTTATGCATTTTTGCGCTTGCGGGCGGGCTTTGCGCCTATTTTTTCCGCAAGCCGCTGTTGTATTTTGTGGGCGCCAGTGACGCGACCTATCCGTATGCCGATACATATCTGTCGGTCTACCTGATCGGCACGCTGGCGGTGATGCTTGCCACGGGGCTGAACACGTATCTTACGGCGCAGGGGCGCTCCGGCACCGCCATGCTTTCGGTGGTGATCGGCGCGGTGCTGAATATCGCGCTGGATCCGCTCTTTATTTTTGTGTTTCATCAGGGCGTGCGGGGCGCCGCTATTGCCACGGTGATTTCGCAGTGCGTCAGCGCCGCGTTTGTGCTCTCGGTGCTCTGCTCCCCCCGTGCGGCGCTTCGGGTGCGGGTTTCCCGGATGCGCCCGGAGGTGAGAATTATTCTCACCATTTTTTCGCTTGGCATTTCCCCCTTTGTCATGACCTCGACCGAAAGTCTCATTTCTTTTGTGATGAACGGTAGCCTGCAACGCTATGGGGGAGATCTGTATGTGGGAACGCTGACCGTGATGCAGAGCGTGATGCAGATTCTCACCGTGCCGGTGAGCGGGTTTACGCAGGGCGTGACTCCGATCATCAGTTACAACTACGGGGCAGGGAACCTCCCGCGCGTGAAAAAGGCGATCGGTTGCGTTTTTGCGGTGCTGGTGCCCTACACGGTGTTGTTTGCGGTGAGCACGATGACGTTCCCGCGGGTGTTTGCCCATATCTTCACGTCGGACGCGGCACTGATTGATCTTGCGGCAAAGGCGATGCCCATTTTCTTTGCCGGAATGCTGATTTTCGGCGTGCAGCGCTCCTGCCAGACCTCGTTTCTGGCACTGGGGCAGGCAAAAATTTCGCTTTGCATTGCGCTGTTGCGCAAGGTGATTCTGCTGGCGCCGCTGGCGTTTCTCCTGCCGAGAATCACCGGCAGTGCGTTCAGTGTGTACTTTGCGGAGCCGATCTCCGACACGCTTGCCGCCACCACGTGCGGAATTTTGTTTTTGTGCAATATCAAAAAGATTCTTGCCAAGGCGGGGAAAGGATAAAACGGAGAGGGTGGCTTTTGGATGGCCGTTGGTCGCCCCTGCAATGGGTATTCTCCCTATGTTCGCGCCAAACACCGTAGGTGGAGGCGGTTGTCGCAAAGCGGCAACTCATATTCTCCCGCCCTGACGTAAAGTTACTCTTTCCATTATTTCATCAGATTTCACAGTTCTTCTTTTTCTTTTGAGCAGGTAGGCACAAAAGAAAATGGACAAGGGGCAATACCCCTTGTCGGCAAAAAGAAAATGCCATACAAACATTCCGGCGGCGAACATACTGACTCTATTGCCCGCCGCAGGCGCGCGCAAAAGGGGGCTTTTTGAAAAAAGCCCCCTCTTGACTCCCCTAAAAACTTTTGAACAACCGTCGCCGGGTGTTCGGCGTGTGCACCCAAAGGTACGCGTCAGCCGACCGGCAGCACCGCGAGGTGCCCGGGATGTTATCTGAGGTTTTCCGGCATGGCGGTCAGCATGTTATCCAGAAAGATGCCGTATCCGGTAGTCGGGTCGCCGATCAGCACATGCGTGACCGCGCCGATCAGATGCCCGTCCTGAATGACCGGGCTGCCGCTCATTCCCTGCACAATCCCGCCGGTGCGGGAAAGCAGGGCTTCGTCCGTCACCCTCACGGCAAAGCACTTGTTGCCCTCGGCGTTTCGGTTGACCGCTGAGATTTCCACCGCGTACTCACGGGGCTGGTTGTCATCCAGCGTGCAACGCACGGTTGCCGCGCCGCCATGCACCTGATCCCGGTGCCCCACGGGCAGCTTTTGCCCCAGCTTTTCGGGCGGCTCGGCAAACACGCCGTACACGCCGCACGGGGTGTTGCTGATCAGCGCCCCGGTTTTTCCTGCCGAAAAGTGCCCCCGCAGTTCCCCGGGCGCGCCCACGGCACCTTTGTTGACGCTGCTGATGGTCACACCCAGCACACTGCCGCGGGCAAGCGGCATCGGTTCCTCCATTCCGCCCTCACAGATGCCGTGGCCAAGCCCGCCGAAGGCACCGCTGCTTTCCAATACATACGTCACGGTGCCGATTCCGGCGCCCGAATCCCGCACCAGCAACCCGGTGCGGTGCCTGCCGTCCTCGGCGCATTTTGCCGGGGTCAGGGTTACTTCCTTCTTTTCCCCCTCGTGGCGCAGGGTCAGCCGGAGCGGCGTTCCGCCGCACGCCTCAATGCGGGAGGCAAGCTCCCCCGCGCTTTCCACCGGGGTGCCGTTTGTTTCCAGAATGCAGTCCCCGGGTACCAGCCCCGCTTCCTTTGCCGGGTTTTTGCCGCCTGCGTCGGTTTTGACGTCACAATAGCCTACGATTAAAATTCCGTCCGTAAAAAAGCGCACCCCAAAGGGCACGCCGCCCACAATCACTACATCCGGGTATTCGGGCGCGGCGCCTACCGGCAGGCGCACCGCCCCGCACAACGCGCAGACGCAAAGCAAAAAGATCAGCGCCGCGCGAAATTTTTTCAGCTTCATTTTACACTCCCCCAATTTTCGCTGTATACTTACTATGTGTCGCACGGAGCTTTTTTAGCCATAACAATTCAAGCGTGATTTCCCAACAAAATGAAAGCGCACCTTTTGTGCGCCGGTATTTTGCTTTTTTCAGATAAAAAGGAATGCTTTTTTTGAAAAACCCGGATTTTTCCAAAAGGAGGTGGCGGCATGACGCCGGCAGGAAAAGCCACATTTTACCGCATTGCGGCAGAGGAGCTGGCGCGCGAAAAGGCGCGGGAGAGCATCGGGCTTCTTGCCGAAAAGCGCTTGCACAGTGTGTTAAAACGCTGGGTGACGGATGACTTTGCCTGCCACGAGGTGCGCATCCGCGGCAAAGACAACACAAAACGTTACGCCGTAGCGGATGTTTGCCTGCCGGATGGTGAAATTGCCGAAATTCAGACCGGGGCGCTTTACCCGCTTTGCGGGAAAATGGAATTTTACTTCAAAGAGACCGACCGCCCCGTAACGCTCATTCACCCGGTGATTGCCGAAAAGCACGTCAGTTGGATCTCCCCGGAGGACGGGAGCGTGAGTGCGCGGCGCAAATCCCCGAAAAAAGAGACGGTATTGAGTGCCGCCGGGCAGTTGAAGCCGTTTGCGGCATATTTTGAAACCGGGCGGTTTGAAGTGTGGCTTCCAGTTCTGCGGGCGGAGGAATACCGCCTTGCCGACGGCTGGGGGCGGGGCGGCAAGCGTGGCTCGCACCGGTTTGAGCTGATTCCGACCGACCTTTCGGAGGTGGTGGTGTTGCGGGGCGCGCGGGATCTGATCCCGTTTCTGCCGCCTGACCTGCCCGCGCGGTTTACGGCAAAGGAGCTTGCCGCGCTGGCAAAGCCGCTTTCCGGGTTTGCCCTTTATGATCTGCTGGCGCTTTTGTGCGCGGGCGGGGTGCTTTTCAAGGCGGGCAAAGCGGGGCGGAGCACGGTATATGAAAAAGAGCTGTCACGTTGGTGACAGCTCTTTTTCCGGTTTGGTTTATCCTTCGTTCTGTTTGCTTTGCTGATACTGCTTTGCCAGTTCCAGCGCCTCATCTGCGGAGCCGAAGCGCTCAATCAGGGCGGAAACGATTTCCTCATTGTTCATCGAGTCCACTTCTTCTTTGGTAAAGTTTTCGGCAATGCCGTCCGCGATCAGATCTACCGCGGCATCGCTGACATTGACGTTATTTTCGCTCAGAATTTCGGAAACGTTTTTGGAAAACGCCTCTTTGTCCACATTGCCCTCTTCGCCATACAGCGAGCGCACCGCGCCCGACATATCTTCCATCAGCTTCGGGTATTTTTCCGCGTAATCGGCGGGGGTACCCAGCTCCGCAATCATATACCGCATCCCCACATTGGTAATGGCATTGTAAATCGGTTTCATACGGGGCGCGGAACGGATCAGATCCGACATCTCGCCAAGAAACCCGGAGCTGTTGAGTTGTTGCAGAAAATCTTCGCTCTCCGTGCCGCCGGAAATGCCGGAAAATACGTTGTATTTCACGCAGATGGCAAACACATCCGCAAAGGCGGAAAGGTCAGACTGAATGTTTTCGGCATCCGAGGTGGAAAGCATCTGCAAAAAGCCGTTCAGCACAATCGTCGCGTTTTCATTGACCTGCGGTTTGGAAACGCCGAGGAACGGCTGACCCGCCAGCCATTTGGTGGCAAGGTCACGCAACGCCGAGGAGCCGACATGGCGCAAAATCACGGAGTTGCCCATCTCCGCGGAGATCAGGCGCACCGTTTGCACTTCGTCCTCTCCATAGGCGGAAACTTCTTTGCCCGAAAGCGTTTTGGCTTCCCTCACCATGCGGAACAACGCCGCGGTTTCGGATTTCAGGATGACCTTTTCATCCCCGTATTTTGTGGTGGTCAACCCGTCAAACACCGGTTCGCCGACCGAGCCGAACAGCGCCGAGAGTACCGGGGTGTTTTTGACCGGGGTCACAACCTGCTCGTTGATCCGGGTCAGCTCCGCATTCTCGCTCACGCCGGATTCCGCCATTTCGGTCATAACCTCCGCCACATAGTCGGTATAGCCGATGGTGGGAATCACAAGCACCGTAATGCCCACAAAGCCCGCTACTACGCCGATTGCCATTCCGAGAAGGCGACTGCTTGCCGGGCGGTATTTGTTGCCGTGTTCATCGGTCTCCTTGGCACCGATACCGAACACCTTGCACACAATGGCGTAGATGATCAGTGTGACCAGCTTGAAGAGCAGATAGAAAATCAGAAACAGCATCGGGGCAACCAGCCCTGCCGCCAACAGCCCCACGGAGGCAAGTGCATCCGGGTTGTCGGCAAAGAAGGTGGCAAGTTGCTCATTGCTTTGCAGAAAATCGTTGAGGTAGGTCTGCCCGATGTTGCTGAACGATTTTGCCGCTCCCTTTGCCACAAAAAAGGCAAGCACTGCGGAGCCGACCTGAGTTGCCAGACGCACGCAGGATTTGCCGAAGCCTCTGCCAAGCCCGAAGAGAATATCCGCGATCAGGATCAGCAGTGCCGCAATCAGTAAGGAATATTGCATGATATCACGCCCTTCCGGATTTTTTCAATACATCATTATTATAGCGGAATTTTCTTCCTTTGTCAATATTTGTGAAAAAATACGAAAGGCTTTGTTTATTTCCGGTGCCGCGCGGCGGCAAGGCGCGCAACGGTTTCGCAAAGTTCGGCAAACGGAATACCCGCCGCCAGCGCCTCCTTGGGCAACAGGCTTCCTTCGGTCATGCCCGGCAGGGTATTTGCCTCCAGAAAATGCGGGGTTCCGTGTGCGTCCTCCCTGAAATCCACGCGGGCAAAGTCGCGCAGTTCCAGTGCTTTTGCCGCCTGCAAAGCTATCTGCTGTAATTTTGCGGTTTTTTCCCGCGGGATACGCGCCGGGCAGATTTCGTCGGTTTCCCCGGCGGTGTATTTGCTGTGATAGTCAAATGTGCCGCTCTTGGGGCAGATTTCCACCACCGGCAACGCGCCGCCGCCAAGCAGCCCCACGCTGTATTCCCTGCCGGTCAGCAGCTCCTCGTACAGCATGGGTATCTCAAACGGCTCGGCAGGCATTTCCCCGGCGCTGTGAATCAGCCGCAGCCCCACGCTGGAGCCGCCGCAAACCGGCTTGAGTGCCATCGGGTAGCGGAAGATCAGACGTTCCCCTGGCAACAGCACGCCGCCTGTCGCCACGGGCACGCCTGCGGCGCGCACCGCCGCCTTGGCAAGATCCTTTCGCATTGCCATCGCCGAGGCGGCGGGCGTGGAACCGGTATAGTGAAAGATCCCCGCCGCTTCCAGCTGCCGTTGGAGGGTGCCGTCCTCTCCGGTGCCGCCGTGCAGGGCAAGAAATACCGCATCCGCCCCGGCAAGCACGGGCACGGGAGGAAGCCCGTTTGCCGGGTCATACCGCGCAACGGTGTGGTGCCGCTCGGCAAGCGCCGCTTCTACACAGTCTCCGGAGCGAAGGGAAATCTCCCTCTCCGGGCTGTCTCCTCCCGCCAAAAGTACAATTCGCATAAAAAAATCACCCCTCACAAGCCTATTCCGTGAAGGGTGAAGTGGTGACGGCTTATTCCAGTGCCAATCGGTTCAGATAACGGAGCCAACCGTCTCCCTCATACAGGGTTACGCCCTCGTATTCCTCTCCGCTGCCAAGCGGCTTGGCGGCGTTGGCAACCACGCCGGTCAGGCGCATCGGCTCCGGGTGAAACAGCAGGATCGGTGTGGCATTTTCCGCCACGTCCATGCGGTATTTGCGGCTTTTTTTAGCATAGGTCATCTCATTGATGAAAAATTTTTCTTTCTCCACTGCCCGGTTTGCCCGCAGGCGGAGAATATCCATCTTCCCAAGCCGAAGCGGATATACCACCGGCATAATATAATATTTTTCGGTTTCCGCCAGAGTCAGCCCCCGCAGGTGCACAAAGCGGTGCGCCACATTGCCGGGGAAAAATTTAACGGCAAAACGCCGGTCACCCGTGTCAATCAGCACGTCATACGCGCCGTCCCGCAGCAAAAGCGATGTGAGCGGATTGCGAAGAAAAACGCAGGAATATCCCCCTTTCCGGCAAACCGATTTCATGCGTGCCGCAAAGCGGATGCGCCCGAATACCGCGCGAAGAAAGCGCCACACCAGCGGAATCAGAACGATCAGCGCCGCAAAAATCAGCACTTCCCGCCACATCACATACCCGACATGGAGAACGGAAAGTACCATCTCTACAACAGTGAGGATTGCAGAAAGGCACGCCGTGAGAAAAAACGCCACCAAAAACAGTAAAACTGCCATAACTGCCTCCTTTGGGATGGTTTCTATATTAATTATAGCAGAGAAAGCGATATTTTGCAATATATGAAAGGAAGAATATTCATATTTTCACGAGGTAAACGGGCGGATATCGAAATCCGCCCCTATAAATGTTAGATTTATGTCGAAAGCGGGGGCATATGGAGTGCCCCCCTACGTGGTTAGATATTTGCCGGGTAAACGGGGCGCTGTGCGCCAGCCCCTGACGAAGAAACAGGGCGCGCTCTCGCCTTCTCCTGTGGGAGAAGGGGGACCGCGAAGCGGGGAATGAGGAGTCGGCGGGCGACCAATGGTCGCCCCCACAAAAAAACATGTGCGCCCAAAGCGCCGCGTCAGCCTGCAAGCCGCACCGCAGGTGGCGCAGGGACAGCAGGTGCCGGAGATTACAGCTCTGTGAGATGTTTCCCCAAAAAGTCAGATAACAGGTGATCCAGGCAATAAACCGGGAGCCCCACCACATTGAAATAATCGCCCTCAATGCCTTTGATGAAAAGCGCCGCCAGACCCTGCACGGCGTAAGCGCCGGCTTTGTCGCGCGGCTCTCCGCTCCGGACATACCATTCGATGTCCTTTTCGCTCATCGGGGCAAAATGCACGGCGGTGGAATCCGCGCCTGCGGTTTCCCGCTCCCCGCACAAAAGCGCCACCCCGCTGACTACGCGGTGCGTTTTGCCGGACAACCCGCGGAGCATCCGCGCCGCGTCGGCGTCGTTCTTTGGTTTGCCGAGGATTTCTCCCTCGTTTTCCACCACCGTGTCCGAAGCGATAATCAGCGCGCCCGCATTCCACTCGCCCCGTGCGCGCAAAACTTCCCGCACGGCGCGTGCCTTTCGCAACGCCAGTTCTCTGACCAGCGCCACGGGGTCGGCGATCCCGGAACGCTCGTCCGCATTGGCGGGCAGAATTTCAAATTGCACCCCGAACGTGCTGAGAATTTCGCGCCTTCTTGGGGAGGCGGAGGCTAAAATTACCCGCATTATTTCACCCCGGTGGAGCCAAAGCCGCCCGCGCCCCGCGCGGTCTCATCCAGCTCCTCAACAGGCAGAAAATTTGCCGCCAGTACCGGCAAAAACATCAGTTGCGCGATCCGGTCGCCGGGGGTCACGGTAAAGGTTTCGCCGGAGGTGTTGAGCAACCCTACACAGATTTCCCCCCGGTAGTCGGCATCAATCACGCCGATCCCGTTGGAAAGGCAGATGCCCTTTTTCACGGCAAGCCCGCTTCTTGCGGCTACAATCGCCACTACATCCCGCGTTTCGGGCGCAATGGCGACCCCGGTGGGGATCATTGCCCGCCCGCCGGGCGCAATTTCCACCGGCGTGTCGATTGCGGCGCGCAGGTCCACCGCCGCGGAGCCGTCCGTGGCGTAGGCGGGCAGGGTCTGCCCGCGGGTGAGTTTGATTTTGACATTCAGTTTCATAGCTTGCTCCTTAAAATAGCCGGGTGAAGTAAAAACACCCGGCTATGTGATGAGTTTCAGTGCTTTTTGCCGGCAGATCAGTGGGTATTCTTCATCCCGGCAAGGGTTTCTACAAACGCGGAGAAGGGCGCCTTTTCCACAAAGAGGTCATAGAATTTGCGGATCATTGCCACGTCTTTTTCATCCGTGATGTTGCTGTATTTGGCAAGTGCGGCGGTAAGCCCGTTGGCTTTGACGTAATCCGTGATTTCCACCGCGGCGGCGTCGGTGGGCATATCAAAGAGATACCCCGCGGCAATGCCCACGGCGATGTGCGCCGGGATCATGCCCTGCTCGCGCACCATTTTGAAGGCGCCGACCAGCCGGTCATGCTCCGAGAGTTTGCGCTTGGGGTCACGACCCACGCGGTCAAGCGAGTCAACCAGCAGTTTGTTTTCAAAACGCACCATCAGGTCCTCTACAAACTGCATCGTGTCGTCCAGCGGGGCACCGTGGCGCTTGGCAAGCGCGCGGGCGGATTCCAGCAGGGCACGGGTGAGGATGTATTTGATCTCACCGTCGGTAGCGGCTTCAAAAATGTAATTGTAGCCTTTCTGATATGCTATATAGGTCATCAGCGCGTGACCCATGTTGTGGATGAGCAGCTTGCGCTCAATGAAGAAGGCGAACGGGGAGAAAGGCACCAACTCCTTGATGGGAGGCATTTCGCACCCGACGGGGCGGAAGCCTGCCGCGTCCACCGGCAGCTCACTGTAAGGCTCCGCGCAGACGGCAAGCGCATACTTTTCTTTGAATTCTGCGGGCGTGGGGGGCACGGTTCTGCCGACGGACACGCACACAAAGCCGATGTTTTTCTCAAACCAATCCTTATCCTCGGCGGGGATGTGCGGCTCTACCAGCCCGTGCAGGTACTCGTTGGAGCCGATCATATTCTCGCAGATGAGGATGTTGAGCGGCTTGCCGACCGCCTTGCGGGCAAGAATTGCCTTGGCAAGCAGAGGGGCAACAAAGGGCAGAATGTTCACGCCAAGAGCCGTTGCCATAATGTCGCACTCCGCGATGGTTTTGACCACTGCCGCTTCGTCCTTGCCGTTGACGGCATTGACGTTTTCGACCCATTCGGGCACATATTCGGTGCCGCGGGTCACGTAGATGGGGTATTTCTTCTGTGCGTTCAGCTCGTTTACCACCGCCTCATTCACGTCGATAAACGTGGTTTCGTAGCCGGAGAGGTAAAACCGCTGACCGATAAATCCGCGCCCGATGTTGCCGGCACCATACATAACTGCTTTCATGATATTCTCCTTTTATTTTGATAAAATGGATTACAGAATTTCTTTGACGGCGGCAAACACGCGCTCAGCCACCGCCTCCGGGGTCCCGGCAGCGTCCACAATCGCCACCCGGTCACAAAGGGACCGGAAAACCCGGAAAAAGGTATCACGGAAGAGCCGCAGGGTCTCTTCCTTTTCGTATATTTCCCGTGCTTCCCCCCGTTTTGCCACCCGGGCAAGCGATTCGGCGGGGGGGAGATCGAGAAATACGCAAAGGTCAGGGTGCCGGATCTCGGGGCAGGCGGTATTCATATGCTTCACCCACTCATAATCACAAAGGCTGCCCTGATAGGCAAGCGAGGAATAGTAATAACGGTCACAAAGCACGTCACATCCGCCGGCAAGCGTGTCGGCAATGCCGCCGGGGCATTGATTGTGCCCGATGCGATCCAGCGTGAACAACGCCGCCATTTCATATGGCGTGCGGGGGTCTTTGCCCGAAAGCGCGGCGCGAAGCGCATGCCCTGTCGGTGAGTCGGTCGGCTCCGCGGTCATGCACACCTGCCGCCCGCGCGCCTTCAGCGCCGTGGCAAGCAACTTCAGCTGTGTGCTTTTGCCGCACCCGTCAATGCCCTCAAAAACGATGAATTTTCCGCCTGACATTGCATTTCCTCCGCCGATTGTTTTCAACATCTTATTTTAGCACCCGGCGTGCAATTTGTCAAGAGGGGGCGCGGTTGCCGCCATGCGGCAACCG
>URMC01000034.1 GCA_900548735.1 uncultured Eubacteriales bacterium
CATGTGCGGAGTGCCTTTGCCGTTGCTCTTACAGGCGTTTGCAAAGGCGGGGGATAACAACCTTTTGTTCGCCGCCGGAATCCCGGGCACGGTGGGCGGCGCGCTCTATATGAATGCCGGCACCGAGGGGCACGGCGTGTTGGACGCGGTGTATTCGGTGTGTGTATTGGACGCCGACACCCTTGAGTTTAAGACTATTTTTCAGAAAGAATGTAACAGATCTTATCGAAAAAGCATTTTTCAAGCTAAAAACGACCTGATTGTGTCCGCAGATTTTCCGGTGCGCCATATGTGTGAGTCGGAAGAGATTTTCGGCGAAATCCGCGCGCGGCTTGCGGCGCGAAAAGCCGTTCAACCGTTGGAATATCCCAATGCGGGCAGCATTTTCAAACGTCACGACCCGGCAGTGCCGCTCTCCCGCCTGCTCGACGAACTGGGCCTTCGCGGTATGCGGGTCGGGGGCGCGGCGGTTTCGGAAAAGCATGCGGGGTTTCTGGTGAACCTCGGCGGTGCCACGGCGGCGGACGTGATGAAACTGATCGGAAAAGTGCAGGATATTGCGGAAAGGAGTTTGGGGTTTCGCCCGGAGACGGAAATCCGGCGGCTCCCGGATCGGGATGAATTTTTCACTGACGGTTAAAAAGGAACTGATTGCGGGCGCGCCCCGCGCCAAATGCTGTAAGCGCGCGTATCTGCACGGCTTGTTTTTCAACACCGCAAGCACAAGAGACCATACACTGGTGCTGGCGCTTTCCTCAGCCGACGCGCGTCATGAAGTCATGCGGGTCTATCGGGAAATGCTTCATAAGGAAGCGCTGATGGACGGAAACCGGCTTCTTTTTTCCTCCGAGCGCTTGTATGAGGAGCTGACAGATTCTTCGGATTTCCTGATTTGCCCGCATTGTGACAATTATTTTTTACGGGGACTTTTGATTGCCGCCGGCTCCGTGACCGATCCGGAAAAGGCATATCGGTTGGAGATCAAGGTTTCGGACCCCGAAACATTGCCGTTTCTGACCGGTTTTTCAGAGCGTCACGGGTGGGTACCGAAGTGCCGCGCCACGGCGGACGCGATTACGGTTTGTTATCGTAAAAGCGATGAAATAGAGGATATTCTGGCGTTTGCCGGGGCGAGTCAATGCGTGTTTGAACTGATCAACGCAAAAATCGCAAAAGAAATCCGCAATACCGAAAACCGCGCCACCAACTGCGTGGCACGGAATATCAAAAACGCGGTGGGCGCCTCCTCCAAATGCCGGAATGCGATCTCGTATCTCCGTGAGATCGGGCGCTTTGAGGCGTTGCCGGAGGAATTGCGGGAGACGGCGGAACTGCGGGAACAGCACCCGGAGGCAACCCTCTCTGAGTTGGCTTTTCTTCATAACCCCACAATCACCAAATCGGGGCTGAATCATCGATTGCAGAAAATACTGGATTTTGCCGCGGCGCAAGCCGGGGCAAAGGAGAAAAACGCGGACAGCGGGAAAGGATAACCATGGCAGAGTTTGTTCATCTGCATTTGCACAGCGAATACAGCCTGCTGGACGGGGCGTGCCGCATCCGGGAGATCCCCAAGCGGGCAAAGGAATGCGGGCACAGCGCCGTAGCGCTGACCGACCACGGTGTGATGTACGGTGCGGTCTCCTTTTACAACGCCTGTCGGGAGGAGGGCATCCGCCCGATCATCGGTTGCGAGGTGTATGTGGCGCCCCGCTCCCGCTTTGAGAAAAACGGGCGGGATTCTCACCCGTATCATCTGATTTTGCTTTGCGAAAACGAGATCGGATACCGCAACCTGATCAAACTGGTATCTGCCGGGTTTACCGAAGGCTTTTACATGAAGCCGCGGGTGGATATGGAACTGTTGCGCGCACATTCCGAGGGGCTGATTGCGCTTTCCGCCTGCCTTGCGGGGCAAATTCCTCAACTGCTTCTGCAAGGGGATTTTGAGGGTGCCTGCCGCACCGCACGGGAGTTTTCCTCGGTATTCGGCAAAGATCATTTCTACATTGAAATTCAGGATCACGGTCTTGCAGAGCAACAGCAGATTCTGCCGCTTCTGGTACAACTGGCGCAGACGTGCGATCTGCCGTTGGTCGCCACCAATGACTGCCATTACCTGCGCCGTTCGGATGCCGAAATGCAGGCGGTGCTGATGTGTATTCAGACCAACAATCAACTTTCCGGCGGGCGCCCGTTTGGCTTTGAAACCGATGAATTTTACTATAAAAGCACCGAAGAAATGGAAGCGCTGTTCGGCGCATATCCGGGCGCCTTGGAAAATACCGCCCGCATTGCAGAGCGCTGCCATTTTGACTTTGATTTCTCCAAGACCTATCTGCCGAAATTCCCGTGCCCCGCAGGGCTGACGGCACCCGGGTACCTGCGCACGCTGACCGAAAACGGCTTTGCCGCAAGGGTGCGGAGCGGGCTTATTGATTTTGCCAAAATCCCGGAGGCGGAGTACCGCGCGCGCATGGAGTATGAGTTGTCGGTCATCGAAAAGATGGGCTATGCCGATTATTTTCTCATCGTGCAGGATTATGTGGGGTTTGCCAAGTCCAAAAAGATCCCGGTCGGGCCCGGTCGTGGCTCCGGCGCCGGCAGTATTGTCGCCTATTTTCTCGGCATTACGGATGTGGATTCGCTGGCGTTTGATCTGCTGTTTGAACGCTTTTTAAATCCGGAGCGCGTCAGTATGCCGGATATTGATATGGACTTTTGCTACAACCGGCGCGATGAGGTCATCCGGTACGTCGGGGAGCGCTACGGGCAGGATCACGTTTCGCAGATCGTCACGTTCAACACGCTTGCCGCCAGAGCCGCCATCCGGGATGTGGGGCGCGTGCTGGGGATGCCGTATCAGGAGGTAGACGCTGTTGCAAAAGCAATCCCGCGCGAGCTGGGCGTTACGATTGCCGGCGCGCTGAAGCTGCCCGACCTGAAACACCTTTATGAGGGTAACGCCGGGGTAAAGCGGCTGGTGGATCTTTCCATGGCGCTTGAAGGGATGCCGCGGAATGTGTCTATCCACGCGGCAGGCATTGTGATTACCGAAAATCCGTTGACCGACTATCTGCCGCTCTCTCAGAGCAACGGCGTGGTGATTACTCAGTACGATATGGACACCGTGGCACACCTGGGGTTGCTGAAATTCGATTTTCTCGGCTTGCGGTATCTCACCATCATCCGGGATGCGGAGGTGCAGATTCAGGAGACGCACCCGGAATTTGATATTGAAAAGATCCCGTTGGACGATGAGGACACTTACCGCCTGATCTCCAAAGGGGCGACCTCCGGTGTGTTTCAGCTGGAATCCGGCGGGATGCGGCAGACTCTGATGAATCTGGTGCCGAACTGCTTTGACGATATTGTTGCCGCGATTGCGCTGTATCGTCCCGGCCCCATGGAATCCATTCCGAAATTTATCGAAAACCGCAAGCATCCGGAAAAGATCACCTATAAAATCCCGCAGCTGGAGCCGATTTTGCGTTCCACGCGCGGCTGTGTGGTGTATCAGGAGCAGGTGATGCAGATCTTCCGCGAACTGGCGGGATATACTTTCGGGCATGCGGATCTGGTACGCCGCGCCATGGCAAAGAAAAAGGCGTCGGCACTTTCCGCGGAGCGGGAAGCATTTCTTGCCGGTTGCGCCGCAAACGGCATTGATACCGGAGTTGCCGGGAAACTGTTTGAAGAGCTTTCGGGTTTTGCCAATTACGCATTCAACAAAAGCCACGCGGCAGCGTATGCGATTCTCAGTTATCGCACAGCCTATCTCAAAGAGCACTATGCCAAAGAGTATTTTGCGGCACTGTTGACATCCGAGCTTGGCAACCTGCCGAAAATCGCTACCTATATTTCGGAAGTCAGCAAGCGCGGCGTGCGTGTTCTCCCGCCGGATATCAATGAATCCGAGGTGAATTTTCACGTCAGCGGCGATCACATCCGTTTCGGGCTTCTCGCCCTGAAAAACGTGGGGAGACTGTTTTTGGAGGCAGTTGTGCGGGATCGCGCTCAGCACGGTCCGTTTGCTTCTTTTGATGATTTCCTGACCCGGATGGCACCGTATGACCTCAACAAACGGCAGGTGGAGTCTCTCATCAAGGCAGGTGCCTTTGACAACCTCGGCGTTTACCGCAGCCGCCTGCTGGCTGTCTACGAAACGCTGATTGACCAGGCACAGTCTGACCGGCGCAGTAACATCACCGGGCAGATGGATATGTTTGCGGCGGCACAGGTGGAAAGCCCGACTGCGGAGTACCCCAATCTGCCGGAGTTTGGCATGAGGGAATTGCTGACCCAGGAAAAGGAAGCCACCGGAATGTATTTTTCAGGGCATATGTTGGACGGATATTCCGCAGCGCTTGACGACGGCACCGTGACCGAGATCCGAGACCTGATGGAGAAAGACGAAACCGACGAATTTACCGTGAAGGACAGACAGCGGGTCAAAATCGCCGGGATTATGACCGCGCTGACCCGGAAAACGACCAAAAAAGACGAGCAAATGGCGTTTTTCACGCTGGAGGACCGATACGGGGAAATGGAATGTCTTGTTTTCCCGAAAATTTATGAAACCGTGTCTCCGATGTTGCATACCGAAGCGGTACTTGCCGTAGAAGGATATGTGACGTTGCGGGAGGACGAAAACCCGAAACTGATTGTTTCCGCGATGTCGCCTTTGCCGGAAAACGGAAAATCCATCCCGCACGCACCTGCTGTGAAAGTTGTGACAGAAGAAAAACCGCAATCCGGAAATTCGCCGGTTTTCCGTCCTGACGCGCGGATTCTTTACCTGCGAGTGCCCTCTCTCTCGGATGAGAAGTGGCGGAAAGCCAAAAATATTCTGGATATTTTTGACGGCACGCTTCCGGTTTCGGTGTATGACAGCACCGATAAAACCTATCACAAACTTCCGATCGGCTTTGCGTGCTCGCCGTATACGCTGCGGGAACTGAGCGAAATCCTCGGCGCAGAAAACGTGGTGCTGAAATAACAAAAAACGCTTGTTATCCCAAAGAAAAACAAGCATACAAAACCCCCGCTTTTGGCTACACTACAAAAGCGGGGGTGATTTTTTTGGCGGGAAAGATCGGAAAAGGATTTTTGGCGGCGTTTCTGACGTTGACATTATTGGTTTTGATTACGGCGCTGGCGCTGGTAACGGCGGGCGGTATTTACGTGTGGAATCTGGATACGGATGTGGATGCGGAGTTGTTTGAAACGGCAAAAGGGGATAAGACGACACGTCTTTATTATACAGATGCCGACGGCAATGAGCGGGAACTGGCGGCAGACCGGATCAGCGGCTATGAAAATGCGCTTTATTGCCCTTTGAAGGATATGCCCCGGAATCTGACAAACGCGTTTATCGCTATTGAGGACAAGCGTTTTTACGAGCACGGCGGGATTGATTGGGTACGCACCGGTGGCGCAGTAAGGAATTATCTGCTTCACGGAAATGCCAGCTATGGTGGCTCCACCATTACCCAACAGCTGATTAAAAACCTGACGGGGGAGGACGAACGCAGTATTTCTCGCAAGGCGGCAGAATTGGTACGGGCGGCAAAAACCGAACAGCGGTACAGCAAAGAGGAAATTCTGGAGATTTATCTCAATGTTGTCAATCTTTCGGAAAACTGTTATGGCATACGCACGGCGGCAAATGCCTACTTTTCCAAAGAACCGGCGGATCTGACGCTTGCCGAATGTGCCACGATTGCCGCTATTACCAACAATCCCTCCCGCTATGATCCCATCCGCCATCCGGATGCCAACCGCAGGCGACGGGATGTGATTCTTTCCGAAATGCGCGCACAGGGGATGATTGACGAGGCGGCATATGGGGAAGCAATCGCCAACGACACAGAATTGCGAATCAACGAAAAGGTGATGACAGGACGGATCAACTCTTGGTATGCCGATCTTGTGGTGCATGACGTGATCCGGGATCTTATGCAGAGTCACGGAATGACACAAGCGGAGGCATCGCGCCTTGTGTACTGCGGCGGGTTAAAGATTACCACCTGTGTCGATCCTCAACTCCAGGAGATTCTGGAGGATTATTACTGCGATCCTGCGCATTTTCCGACGCACGAAGGCGGCAAAAAAGCAAACAGCAGTATGATGATTGTGGATCCCGCAACCGGGGATATTCTGGCGCTTGCCGGGGCAGTGGGTGAAAAGACCTCCAACAGGATTCAGAATTATGCTACGGACACCCGCCGCCCCTCCGGGTCTGTGATCAAGCCGCTTGCGGTGTACGCCCCTGCACTGGAGAAGGATATTATCACCTACGGCACGGTTTTTGACGATGTGCCCCGCAGTTACCGCCAGAGCGGCGCACCGTGGCCGCGCAATGCGCCGAATATCTACCGTGGATTGACAACGGTCAATGATGCATTGACCAATTCCGTCAATACCATCAGCGTGGCGGTGCTGAACCGCCTGTCAAGGGACGCTTCCTTCGGGTTTCTGACCAACGAGCTGGAGTTTACCTCCTTGCGCCGGGAAGAGGATATGGGCGTGGCGGCGCTGGCACTGGGGCAGCAGTATCACGGCGTGACCCTGCGGGAGGTGCTGGGCGGTTTTACCGCATTGGCAGGGGGCGGAAACTTTGCAGGAACGCGCAGTTACAGCCGGGTGCTTGACCGACACGGGGAAGTGTTGCTGGAAAACGGCGTGCGGCAAAAACGCGTACTGTCGGAAGATACCGCCGCCATTATGACCATGATGCTGCGCCATGTGGTACAAACCGGCACCGGGAGAACGCTGACACTGAAATCCACTGTGGACGTGGCAGGGAAAACCGGTACCTCGGGTAACAGCTGTGACAAATGGTTTGTCGGATACACACCGGAATTGCTTGCCGGGGTGTGGTATGGGTACGACCAGCCGGAATCCCTTTCGGATATTTCCGGCAATCCGGCACTTCGCATTTTCGATACGCTGATGAAAAAGGCGGTGGTGGCACGCGGCGTGCGGGTGCGCACTTTTCCGACACCGGGGACAGTGGTAGCTGTGCGATACTGTAAGGATTCCGGGTGCTTGCCGGCACAAGCGTGCGGATACGACCCGCGAGGGGATCGTACCGAGATCGGGTATTTCAAAAAGGGAACGGAACCGCATACCGAGTGTACCTGCCACGTGCTGGTGGATTACTGCGGGGAAAGCGGGGTTGCCACCAGGGAATGCCCGGCGGAATCTCTGCACAAGGTGGCACTGCTGCGGGTGTCAAGAGAGTTCCCAAGGCAGATTTATGTGGTGGACGCGGCATACACGTACGGCGGAATACCGCCGGAAAAAGGACGTGGAATCACATCTAATGAGCCATATTATGCGCAAATTTCGAATTCCAAGCATTTTTACGGAATCGGGATGGAAGAAACCCCGTATAACCGTTTGTGCCCCGGGCACGCGGATGAAGATTTTTGGGAGCGACGGATAGAGTATGATTCCGGCATTGGAAACGACCCGGAGACCGGCACCGGAGTATAGACCTCTCACCTGCCTCAAAATTGAAAATATAAAAAAGGGCGCCGGTGCACCGGCGCCCTTTTGTCGCGCTTTTGAAAAGTTTTGGGAAATGGCTTTCGGTTGGTCACCAATCATATTTGGTGAGGTGCCCCGCCTCACACAGTCCTTCAAAATCATACTGCCGTAACACCTCATAAACGGCAACTGCCACGGTGTTGGAAAGATTCAGACTGCGAAGCCCCTCCCGCATCGGCAAACGTACCGCTGTGTCACGCCGGGTGCGCAAGAATTCTTCCGGTAGCCCCGCCGTTTCTTTGCCAAACATCAGAAAAACTTCCTCCGGGTAGGCAACGTCTGTATATTTGCGCGGCGCTTTGGTGGTAAAGCAGTAAACTGTGGCATCGGGGTGTCTGGCGAAAAAGTCATCCAACCCGTCATAGTACGTGATGTCCAGCTTGTCCCAGTAATCTAACCCCGCGCGCTTGAGCTTTTTGTCGTCGATTTCAAACCCCAGCGGGCGGATGAGGTGGAGCGAGGCGCCGGTGGCGGCGCAGGTTCTTGCAATGTTGCCGGTATTTTGCGGAATTTCGGGTTCGTGCAGTACGATATGGATTTTCGGCATAGCAACCTCTTGTGTTTTTTATTAAGATAGCTACTAATATAGCATATTCCGCGTGGGGTTGCAAGCTGAAAGGAAAAATATTTGCAAATTTTTTCGGCAAGTGTAGTATTTTACTAAAAAATATAGTATAATCTATATATTCTTAAATTTCCGGGAGGAAAAAATGGGACTTTTTCGTAAGATTTTCGGTTCATACAGTGACCGTCAGGTCAAAAAACTGCGCAAGATCGCGGATGTGATTGATACCCTAGCGCCCAAATACAAAGCCATGACCAATGAGGAATTGGCGCACGTGACTGTGGAGCTGAAAGAAAAGCTTGCCGGCGGCGCTACGCTGGATGACATTCTTTGCGACGCTTTTGCCGCGGTACGCGAGGCGGATGACCGTGTGCTTGGCAAGCGCCCGTTCTATGTACAGCTGATCGGTGGTATTATCCTGCACCAGGGGCGGATTGCCGAGATGAAGACCGGTGAGGGGAAGACTCTGGTTGCCACCATGCCGGCATATCTGAACGCACTGACCGGCAAAGGCGTTCACGTGGTTACGGTCAACGATTATCTGGCGCGCCGTGACAGCGAGGAAATGGGGAGAGTGTATGCCTTTATGGGGCTTTCCACCGGTCTTGTAGTGCATGGGCTGACCCCTGCGGAAAAGCAGGCGGCATACGGCGCGGATATTACCTACGGCACCAATAACGAGTTTGGGTTTGACTACCTGCGCGACAACATGGTGGTTTATAAGAAGGACATGGTACAGCGCGGTCATGTGTTTGCTATCGTGGACGAGGTAGACTCCATCCTCATCGATGAAGCGCGCACCCCGCTGATCATTTCCGGCGCGGGGCAAAAATCCACGGACCTCTATGAGCGTGCCAACGAGCTGGTGCGCCATATGACCAAGGTCGTGAAAAAAGAAGTGGACAACAAGGACGAGATCGACAACGTAGACGCGGACTATATCGTGGACGAAAAGGGCAGAAATGCCATTCTGACCCCGAAAGGTACCGCCAAGGCGGAGAACTTTTTCGAGGTGGAAAATCTGAACGCGCCTGAAAACTCGGAGTTGGCGCACCATATCCATCAGGCAATCCACGCCTGGGGCGTGATGAAGCGCGATGTGGATTATGTGGTCAACGAAAACGGCGTGATGATTGTGGATTCCTTCACCGGGCGTATCATGCCCGGCAGACGCTATTCCGATGGGCTTCATCAGGCGATTGAGGCGAAAGAGGGCGTGGAGGTACAGAAGGAAAACCGCACCCTTGCCAGTATCACGTTCCAGAACTATTTCAGAATGTATGACAAGCTCTCCGGTATGACCGGTACGGCACTGACCGAAGAAGAGGAATTCCGCGAGATTTACAATCTCGATGTGGTGGAAGTGCCGACCAACAAGCCGATGATCCGCATCGATCATAACGATCTGGTTTATAAAAACACCAAAGGTAAGATCAACGCAATCATCGCGCAGATCAAAGAGTGCCACGAAAAAGGTCAGCCGGTGCTGGTGGGTACCATCAGCGTGGATAAATCCGAGGCGCTTTCCGCTCTCCTTAAACGGGAAGGAATTCGTCATAACGTGTTGAATGCCAAGCACCACGAGCGCGAGGCGGAGATCGTGGCGCAGGCAGGTAAGTTTGGCGCGGTAACCATCTCCACCAACATGGCAGGGCGCGGTACCGATATTATGCTGGGCGGCAACCCGGAGTATATGGCGAAAAACGAAATGCGCAAACAGGGCTTCTCCGAGGATCTGATCGCCATGGCAACCGGCACGGCGGATATTGAGGATGACGAAATCCGCGCCGCACGCGAAACTTTCCACTCCCTCAACGAGCATTTCAAAAAGGAGATCGCGCCGGAGGCAAAGAAGGTCTGCGAGGCAGGCGGGCTCTATATCCTCGGCACCGAGCGGCATGAAAGCCGCCGGATTGACAATCAGCTGCGCGGGCGTTCCGGAAGACAAGGTGACCCCGGTGAATCCCGCTTCTTCCTCTCGCTGGAGGACGACCTGATGCGCCTGTTCGGCGCCAACCGCATTGCGGGGTTGGTCGATCGTCTGGGGCTGCCGGAAGATCAGCCCATCAACGCGCGCTTGCTTTCCAATTCCATCGAAAACGCGCAAAAGCGCATTGAGGATCAGAACTTCAAGCGCCGGAAATACGTGCTGACCTATGATGACGTGATGAACCAGCAGCGCAACCTGATCTACAAACAGAGACTGGAAGTGCTCAACGGTGAGGATATGACCGAAACCATCCGTACAATGATCCGCACCAGCGTAGAGGAGACCGTAGACTCTTATCTCGGCGGGGACGACCCGGAACTCTGGAACATCGACGGGCTGACCGAGCATTACAAGAGCTATCTGCTCAAGCCCGGCGACCTTTCGGCAGAGGAACTGAAAAAGGAAAAAGCGAAGCCCTCTGATGTGGCGGAAAAGATCATTGCCATTGCCGACGGCATTTTTGAGGAGAAGAAAAAACTCTTTGGCGCGGACTTTGCGGAAGTGGAGCGTTCCATCCTTCTGCGTTCGGTGGACAGCCACTGGATGGAACACATTGATACCATGGAGGATCTCAAGGGCAGTATCAATCTTCAGGCATACGCCCAGCGCGATCCGGTAAACGAATACCGCTTGCAGGGCTCCGAACTGTTTGAAGAAATGGTAGCCGGGATCCGTGAGGAGACGGTGCGCACCGTGCTTTCGGTATTCCCGCGCAAACAGCCCATCGTCCGTGTGCAGGTGGCAAAGCCCTTGCAGGAAGGATTTGAGGGGCAGGGAGACCGGAACAAAAAAGCAACCGTTATTCTGCGCAAGGCTGAAAAGGTGGGTCGCAATGATCTTTGCCCGTGCGGCAGCGGCAAGAAATACAAGAAATGCTGCGGGGCACCGCAAAATCAAAACCATAACGGCTAAATCGGTGATATTTCGGAAAGGAGGGGGCATATGGGTTTCGGATTGCTGTTTGTAGGATACTTTTTTGCAAACCTTATGCCGATTTTTACCCCGCTGGGCTTTACCAAACTGGTCGGGTATCCGATGATGCTGTTGGCATTCCGTCGGTTGCGCGCCTATTGCCCCCGCTTCCGTATCTGCTTTTATGCCGGGTTTGCGGCGTTGCCGTTTGCGGTATATTATACCTATGTGGCTCTGCTTGCACTGAAAGTGCCGGGGGCGCCGATTCCTGCCGGTGTCGGCACGGTGATTGAGTGGGCATACTTTGCGTTCTTTATCGCTTTTGAGTTGTTGCTGTTGTGGGTGATCGCCGGGTTTTCCAAAGAATTGCACCACCTGAGGACGGCAACCGCCGCCACCCGCAATATGATCTTTGTCGGGATGTATGCGGCGCTTTATCTCGTTTGCAATATTCTGGATGCCGCCGGTGTTTCCGGCGTCCGGTATTTCTATCTGCCGCTGTTGTTTCTCCGGTTGTTTTTCTTACTGCTTGACGCGTGGCTGATCTTTCAGTGCTACAGGGATATCTGCCCCGCGGAAGAAGAACAGATTGTACTGACGGAGCCGGAAGATGACGGAAAAGAGGAAAACGATGAAAAGAAATGAAAAAGGGATGTCCTTTGCGCTGATTTTTGCGGGACTGCTGTTTTTCTGCAATCCCACATTTTCCGCGATTGATGTATTGCCGGATTTTATCGGCTGTGTGCTTCTTTTCCTGGGGCTTTTTCGCCTGTCAAGGGTCTACCAGCCGTTTGCCGATGTCGGCAAGCGTTTCTTGAAACTGGCAGGGGTGGATGTTGTCAAGGATCTGCTTTTGCTGTTTGTTTTTGCCGACGGCACTTCGGCAGAAAAACCGACGGCAATTCTTACCGTTGCATTCGGAATGTCGGTACTGGAATTGTATTTCCTGCTTCCCGCAGTGAGCGCGTTGTTTGACGAAATGACAATGCTCGCGATGCGGCAGAACTGCACGCCGTTGTATTGCTCCGGCTTCCGGGGAAAGTCCCGCGGGGAATTGCTCCGCACGGTAACGGTGGCGTTTCTGCTGTTCCGCGATATTGTGTGCCTGTTGCCGGAGTTCGCATCGCTGACGCTCAGCTCCTATACCGATTCCGGCACAACTAACCTGTATGATTACATCGGTGTGATGCGGATGTTGGCGACTGTGCTGGTTGGTATTGTCGGCGTGGTGTGGTTGGTGTTCCTTTGCCGTTATTTTCTTTGCCTGCACCGCCAGAAGGAATTTCGCTGTTCGCTGTACACCAAGTATGAGACGTATATGGAGTGTCACCCCGGCGTCCGGGTGCTGACGCGGCACGCCGTGGCGTTTTTGTGCCTTGCGATTGGTGCGATTCTGACTGCTGATTTCTATCTGGATTTCAAAAACATTATCCCGGATGGGGTGGCGGCGCTGTTTTTTCTCGCCGGGGTGCTTTTGTTGCCCGGCAGGCGGAAGCAAAAAGGGATTGCCGCGCTCGGCGCTGTCCTGTATGGCGGGGTGGCAACCTGGTCATCCCGGCTTGCTTATCATTTCGCAACCGAATTTCGCCCTTCCGACATCGGGAGAAGCGATGCGGCGGATGCGGCTTACCGTGCCCTTTGGCTTTCCTCCTTGCTGGAGTTTGTGCTTTTTCTTTCCTTTGTGGCGGCGTTGATGCTATGCCTGAGGTGGACGGTTGCGGAATATGCCGGATACCGCCCGGAACATGAATCGGAATTTGAAACAAGGAAGCTGAACGATCTTCGTAATGAAATGGACGGCACATTTATCCGTGTGATGGTATTTGCGCTGTTGTCGGGGCTTTGCTCATTCCTTTATGATTATATCAAAGAAATTCCCAGTGCCGGATTTTTCAGGATTATGGAATTTTTCTGGTTCTTTGATCTTCTGATGTCTGTGGTGTTTGGTATCGTGCTGACGGTCACGCTGTACGCCGTGTATGCGCAGATCGGAAATAAATATCAGTTTGACGGTATAACTCCGGCGGCTTCGCCGAATACTATCTCCGTACCCGAAAATCAAAAAGGAGATCGTAAAGAACATGCAGAATCGCAATCAGAATCAAAATCAGAATAACCAGAACCAGAATCAGAACAAACAAAACAATCAGAATCAGAACAAACAAAACAATCAGAGCAAAAACCAGCAGAACAATCAGAATCAGGACTGATTCAAAAGAGCCCGAAAAATTCGGGCTCTTTTTTCTTTTCTCGGTTGTTTTTTTCGTCGGTTTCCTGTATAATAAAAGAAGAGAACTTCAAAACAAGAGGTACATCATGCCGGAACTGAAAGAACGCTATCTCAGCGTCAAACGGGCGCTGTTTGACCGATATTATGAAAAACTGAATGACCGCCAGCGGGAGGCGGTCTATCGCATCAATGACCCGCTACTGATTCTTGCCGGAGCCGGGAGCGGAAAGACTACGGTGTTGGTGCGCCGTATCGCTTACATCATTCGCTTTGGCAACGCTTATCATAACTCTTTTGTGCCCGCGGAATATCTGAATGAAGAGCATATCGCGGCACTGGAAAAGGCGCTGGAAACGCCGATGGACGAAGAGGAACAGGCTGGGCTGCTTTCCGAGTTTACAAGCCGCCCGTGCCCGGCGTGGCGCGTGCTTGCCATCACCTTTACCAATAAGGCGGCAAACGAGATCAAGCTACGTCTTGCCAGAGAGTTTGGCGAAGACACGGAAGCGGCGGGGGAGATCTGGGCAGGTACTTTTCACTCCATTTGCATGCGGATCCTGCGCCGCTATGCGGCTGAAGCGGGGTTAAAGGACGGATTTACCGTATACGATACCGACGATCAGAAAAAAGCCATGCAGGCGGCACTGCGTTCGGAGAATATTGACGAAAAAGTTCTGCCGGCAAAAACCGCGCTCACCTACATCAGCAAAGCCAAAGATTGCCTTGTGACCCCGGAGGTGTTTCGGGAAAACGCGGGGGAAGATTACAAACAAAAGCTGATCTCAAGGGCATATACCGCTTATGAGAAGCGGCTTTCGGAGTCCAACGCGCTGGATTTTGATGACATCATCCTTAAAACCGTACTCCTGCTGCAATCTCACCCGGAAATTGCAGCCACTTATCAGGAGCGTTTTCGCTATGTCTCGGTGGACGAATATCAGGATACCAACGTGGCGCAATTCCGCCTGACGGCGATTCTGGCGGGCGGATACGGCAACCTGATGGCAGTGGGGGACGACGATCAGAGTATTTACAAGTTCCGCGGGGCAACCATCGACAATATCCTCCAGTTTGAGAAAAATTTCGGCGCCAAGACCCACGTCATCCGGTTGGAAGAGAATTACCGCTCTACGCAAAACATTCTGGACGCGGCAAACAATATCATTTCCCACAACGAAAACCGGATGGGTAAGACCCTTTGGACAAGCAAAGGTACAGGCGAGAAAATTCATGTCTTGAACCCGGAGTTTCAGGATGCGGAAGCGCGGCGGATTATCGATATCATCCAGCGCAAAGTGGCAAAAGGAGAAGCTCAGTATCGCGATTTTGCCGTGCTGTTTCGCGTCAACGCACAGTCCAACGCGCTGGAAACCGCGTTTTCCCGCAGTGGTGTGCCTTACCGGATGCTGGGCGGCATCCGATTCAGCGACCGGGAGGAAATCCGCGACATCGTGGCGTATCTGCAACTGATCAATAACCACGCGGACGAGGAGCGGTTACTTCGCATCATCAACAAACCCCGCCGCAAGCTGGGCGATAAAACGATGGAGGCAGTACATACCCTCGCCACGGAGGATCACACCACGATGTTTGACGTGATGGCAAGGGCAAACGAATATGTGGCGCTGGGACGCTCCGCCACCGCATTACAGGAGTTTGCCGATCTGATCTCGGGGCTGAGTGCCAAAAAGGACGAACTGCCGCTGAACGAGTTTGTAGAGCAGGTGCTGGATCGCACCGGTTATCGCCAGATGCTGGTGGATCGCGGCGAAGAGGAAAAAGAGCGGCTGGACAACCTGGAGGAATTTATTTCCGGTGTACTGGAGTATGAAAAAAGCACCGAAACACCCTCACTGACCGAGTTTTTGGAGATTAACTCACTGGTAGCGGATGTGGACCGGTATGACGATACTGCGGATGCCGTAGTATTGATGACCGTGCACAGCGCCAAGGGGTTGGAGTTCCCGGTGGTATTTCTGCCGGGGTTTGAGGACGGCATTTTCCCCGGGATGCAGAGTGTGATGGCAGGACCTTCGGAATTGGAAGAGGAGCGGCGCCTTGCATATGTTGCGATTACCCGCGCCAAAAAGGAGCTCTACATTCTGCATGCGAGAACCCGCACGCTTTATGGGAGAACCGGGGCTAACCCCGCATCGCGCTTCCTCTCCGAAATCCCGGAGGAACTGTTGGAGGAGGAAACACCAAAGACGCAGACCTATCAACCTGCATTTTTCCATCGGCCAAACGAGTTGCCGCGCGCCGCAAAAGAGCCGGTATTTGCCAAACAGCAACCGGCGGCGCCGAAAGAACGGTTTGCCCCAGGAGACCGGGTGCGCCACGCGACTTTCGGGGAGGGCGAGGTGCTTTCCGTGCGTGAAATGGGTCCGGATCAGATCTATGAGATTGCCTTTGATACCAAGGGGACCAAAAAACTGATGGCTTCTTATGCGAAGCTGACGAAAATTTCCTGAAAGGAACCTGTGATGAAAAAGAAAAATTTATTGGAAAACGGAAAAATGCTATCGCTTCTCTGCGCGGCGGTAGCCCTGATCTTCTTCATTTTTGCCTGCACGGTCAAAAGCAAGATCTCCATTTTGCTGCACATTTTGTGGGTGTTGGCGCTACTGGGCGGCATTTATCTCCTTTACGCCACCAATAAGGCGAAAGAGGAGCGCGTCAATTACTTTTTGTATGACCGCCGCCGGAAAAAGAAGGTTGCAGTTGAAGCGGTGAGTTTTGACCTGATTAACGATAACCTTACTTATTATCTTGCCCCCTATACCAAAGCTCCGGTGGAGCTGTGGCGCGGTTTCCCGAAGGCGTTGTATATTCAGACGCAGGCGGAAGATCTGTATCTGCCCATGATCGCCTATCGGATGCTGTATGAGCTGTCTTTGCGGGAAGATGAAGAAATTTTACAGCGGTTTGTTGCCGCACGGGAGAAAACCGTTTCGTTTGTCTGCCATATTCTCAGCATGGCGGGAGACAGAGAAATGGCGGAATTACTGATCAAAATGAAGCGGGATCCGGAAGCCGAAGCCAAACACATTGTAGCGTTTTTCCAAAAAAACAAGTCCGTGTTTGAAGGCAGAATAGTGCGCTTTGTGAAGACCCATCCGGATGGGTTTATGGTGGACAAAGAATCCATTTGACAAAGGAGAAACTATGAAGATTACTTACATCGGGCAGGCGGGGCTTCTGATTGAGGTTGACGGCAAAAAAATTCTGATCGACCCGTATCTTTCAGACAGTGTGGCAAAGGTGAACCCTGCCAACTTCCGCCGCCAACCGATTAACGAATCGTTTTTGAAACTGGTACCTGACGTGATTTTGTGCACGCACGATCATATGGATCATTACGACGAAGAAACGCTGGTGCATTATCTCGGCAAGCCGGGGAAAATTCTTTTTCTCGCACCCGGTACCGCGTGGGAGAAAGCGCGGCATTTCGGGGGCGGGCATAATTATGTGCGGTTTATGCGCGGCACGGTGTGGAGCGAGGGAAACGTGACGTTTACCGCCGTCAGGGCTGAGCACTCC
>URMC01000035.1 GCA_900548735.1 uncultured Eubacteriales bacterium
CCCCCCCCCTATTGAAAAACAATTTTATTTCCCCCCCGCCCGCCATCTTCGCCCCGCGGGGGGCCGCGCCCCCCCCCGCCCCCCCCCCCCCCCCCCTTCTCTGTCAGGCTACGAGATTTCTTTTAGTTTCTCGTACATTTCCGGTATTCCGTGCATTACGGTATCATAGACGACCGTCAGGTCCACATAGCCATCATCGTGTACGATTTTATTCCGCATGCCCTTGATAGCAAGCCACGGAATTTCCTGATGTGTTTTTCCACATCGCTGTCCTCTTGTGCCTTCCCTTTCGCGCAGGAGCCGAACAGATAACAATAGCTTACATCATATTCCGGGAATATGTCACTGCATATTTTCTGTATTTGTTCTGTTGTCAGAATTCCGTGTTCTTCGTCGATTCTTCCGTACTCATTCAGCAGATTCAGGATATATTGATATTTCATCCGGTTGATTGGCTTCGTCGGATTCATATCTCTTATAGGTGCGTAGCGGGATCCGGAGATATGCCGCACATTCTTTTTGCGTAAGACCCTTTTCTTGCCGAATTTCTTTGATTGACATTTTCATCGCCCGCTATCAGTGTAGCAGATCGGCACCTGATTGCCAATACAAATGTACCAAATTGGCATTTTTTTAAAAAAGTTCCATTTTAGCACTATTCCGGCAAACCGTCTGCGAGGTTGATCAGCTCTACGCCCTTTTTCAGCGCATAAGAGCAGGTATAAAGCGTGCCGCCGCTGTTTTTAGTGAGATATGCCACGCAATAGTCGCTTCCGTCCACCAGCGCGCGGTTGCGCGCGTGCATACATTCCGGCGTATAGGTTTCAAACAGAACGGTTTCATGATCCGCCGCGGCGCGCACCCGCTCGTACAGTGCCCGATCCTTTGCCGACCAGCGGTTTGCCTGATCACGGCAAGGCAGGATAAGGGAAAGCGTGCAGTCCGGGTGCCTATCCCGGAGCGCGATGACCCGCAGTGCCGCCAGCGTGTCAAAACCCAGTGCCCCGCCGGTGCGGAAATCCCGCACGCCTGCGGCGTAAAGGCGCTCCAGTACCGGCTCCAGCCTTGCGATCAGTTCGGTGGCAACGGCGGGCGAAAACGTCCGGTGCCCGGTAAAGCAACAGCGCATAACGGCTCCTTTCCCCCCTTTGGCGTGTGGGGTTTCTTTATTGTAGCACAAAATATTTCCCGTGTGCGGGAAAAGGAAAAAATATTCCCCGGAAAAAGAAAAATCGATCGACACGCGGTCATAAAAAGCGTTTTTTCCCGCGCGGGTGCGGCAAAAAGCGTCAGGAGTGCGCTTTTTTTACAGGCGGGCGACAGCAAAAACCGCGCGTTTTTTCTCCCCCCACCGATTAAAATAAAATCGGAAATACGCCGTTTGGCGCAAAGGAGGCTTTTATGCAGACCAAAACAAAAAAAGGAAAATCAAATTTTGACGAATGGGTTACCAAGGAGCGGGTGCTGACGCTCCTGCGGCATCTTGCGCTTGCTGGCGCCGCAGGGCTTGTTTCCACTGCGGAGCTGATTTTCGGCGTGCGCCCGTTCGGGATTGCGCTGGCGGCGGCAATGCCGCTTACGTACCTGCCTGCCGCCTTTCTCGGCGCCGCGGGCGGGAGCCTGTTTCTCCGGGATTATCTCTCACTTTCGGCATTGGGGATTCTGTTGGTGGTTCGTGCCTTTTTCTCGCTGGTAATGGAGCCGGGCGGAAAGGATCATCCGTTCGGGGAGCGGGTGGGGCTTCGCGTGGTTGCTTCCGCCGCCGCAGTGCTGGCGGTAGGGGTCTATACTGCGGTGCGGGGCGGATATCTGTATTTTGATCTGTTTGCCCTGCTGTTGTCGGTGGCGGCGGCACCGCTTGCCACCTTTCTGTACTTCGGCATCGCCGAGGGAGAGGAAGGGCGCTTTCCCTACTCCCGCGAGGCAGGTTTTGCCGCCCTGATTTTTACGGCGATTTTTGCGGTGCGCGGAGTGAATTTTGCGGGGCTCTGGCCCGGCGCCATTGCCGCGGCACTGCTTGCGTTTCTGCTTGCCGCGGGAAAAGGACTGACATTCGGGGTGATCGGCGCGGGGCTGGCGGGGCTCTGCTTTGCCCCGAAACTTGCCCCGGCGTTCCTTTTGGCGGCGCTTTGCTTCTCGCTGTTGGAAAAGAGCAGCCGCAGCGGGGGGATTCTGGTGGGCGCCGCCGTCGCGTCCGGCTGGGGATTTCTGACGGAGGGGATGCACGGGCTTTCCGTGCTGTTGCCCGCCACGCTGTTTGCCGGGGCGCTTTTTCTCGCTACGGACAGCACGGGGCTGGTGGAGGGCTCCCCCTCCCGCCGGGTGGCGCTTTCCCGCCGGCGCGCCGCAGAGCAGTCGGCAAAGGCGCTGGCGCTGACGCGGGGTGAGCGGCGGCTACGGGAGATTTCGGGCGCGTTTCTGGATCTTTCCGGCACCTTTTACGAGCTTTGTGACCGCCAGCGCCGCCCGGGGCTGGCGGACATCCGCCGCCTTTGCGACCGAACGTTTGACAAGGTCTGCCCCGACTGCCCGAACCGCGACGTCTGCTGGAGCGCGGAGTACGCCGCCACTGCCGCCGCAGTGGCGGCGCTGGGTGGGCGTCTGCATGCCAAGGGGGAGGTTGACATCCGGGAGTTTCCTCCCGAGTTTTCCCGCAGGTGCACCAAGCTCCCTTCCATCATCAGTGAGATTAACGCAGGCGCCGTGCGCCTGACCGAGGAGGCGATACGGGGGGACAAAACCGCCGTGGTGGCGATGGATTACGCCGCGATGGGGCGCTTGCTCGGGGAAACGCTGGATCAGACGCGGGAATCGTTTTCCGCGGACACTGCCATGGGTCAGCGGATCGCGGAGCGATTGTCAAGGCTCGGATTCACGCTGGAATCCGCCGCGGTGTGCGGCAAGGAGCGCCGCATGGTGGTACTGCGCGGGGTGCGTCTGCCCGGCGAGCATATGAAAATCCGGGAGTTGCGCCGCGTTCTGGAGCAGCATTGCCATTTTGCGCTGGGCGACCCCATCATCGAAACTGCGGAAGGGCTGGCGGATATCACCTTCCCGGAAAAGGCGGTGCTGTGCAGTAGCACCGTGAAGTTTACCCGCCCGCGGGCAGGTAACTCCGGGCGGCACTGCGGGGACAGCATCACGACCCTGCAATGCGACGACGGATACGATTATGTGTTTTTGTGCGACGGGATGGGCAGCGGAAACACCGCGGCACTGACCTCCACCATCTCCTGCGCCTTCCTTTCCCGGATGCTGAGAGCCGGGAGCGGGGCGGAAAACGCGCTGAAAATGCTCAACGGGTTTCTTGCGGCGCGCGGGCGGCGGGAAAACGAATCCAGCACCACGGTGGATCTCTTGGAGATCGACCACGTCAGCGGCGAGGGGCGGCTTTACAAGTGCGGTGCCGCACCCACTCTTCTGCTTCGCGGCGGAGAGGTGACCAGCTTTTTCTCCCGCACTGCGCCGGTAGGAATTCTGGAAAGCCTTGACGCGGAACGGATCCGCGTGGAACTGAAGCCGGGCGACGTGCTGGTGCAGGTCAGCGATGGAGTCAGCGGCGGCGGAGAGCGCTGCCCGTGGCTGGAAAAAATGCTGGCGGAAAAATGGGACGGAGAAGCCGAAAAGTTTGCAAGACAGGTGCTGGGGCGTGCCGCGGCACAAAGCAAGGATGACCTTTCGGTAGCCGTTACCGAGCTTCGCGCCGCGCCGTCCTCGGCAGGCGCGCCTGCGGCGTAAAGGCTTTTGCACGTTTTTTCGTATAAAAAACGCCGGTCGGGGGGAAGATGAGGATGAGGTGATCTGAATGAACGAAAAGAAAAAACTGCCGCCGCTTACTGAGCCGCCGGTGCCGTCCGTGCCCAACCGTGCGTGGACCGAAATGCGCAAAACGAACGGGGACGGTATGAGAAATCCTGAAATTTTCGCCCCGGAAAACGGAAGCCCGGAGCGGGATACCGCCCCGGAGATCAGCGCCGGCAAAGACCCTTTTCTCGGCAATTTTGAGCCGGGCGAGAGTGAGGGTAATTTTTCCCCGGAAAAATAAAACGGGCATCTTGTATCACAAAAAGGGCATAGGGCGACAGCTTATTTCTCCCTGATCAGGTCCGCCAGAGTTACGCTGTCGAAAAATTCGTTGGTTACTTCCATATACCGCCGCCAGAGCGGCAGGGTGCGGCATTTTGCGGCACGCCCGCAAGGCTCGCTTCCTGTTGCAAGGCAGGCGACCGGGGCAAGGTCGCCCTCGGTCAGGCGCAACACTTCCCCTACCGTGCATTCTTCCGGCGCGCGGCACAGCCGGTACCCGCCGCCCCTGCCGGGGATGCCCTCGATCAGCCCTGCGTGGGTGAGAATCGGCAAAATCTGCCCGATGTATTTTAAGGAAATCCCCTGTCTTGCGGCAATTTCCCGCATCGGGAGATAATCGCCGCCCGCCCGGTGTTCCGCCAGATCCACCAGCACCCGCAGGGCATATCTGCCTCTCGTGGAGATCATTCCCCGCCCTCCCCGGTCAGCACGCCGCCGCCAAGCACGGTGTCACCGTCATAAAACACGGCTGCCTGCCCCGGCGTTACGGCGCGTTGCGGCTCGTCAAACAGAATTTCCGCCCGGTTTTCGCCCGTCGGCGTGAGGGTTGCGGGTTGTTCCTTTTGCCGGTAGCGGATTTTTACGGCACAACGAATGGGCGCGGCAGGGGCGTTGCCGGAAATCCAGTTGATCTCCTTTACGGAGGCGTTGCGGCGGAAAAGACGTTCTTCCCCGCCCAGCACCACGGTGTTGTTTGCCGCGTCAATGCGAAGCACAAAGCGCTTTTCGTGGGAGTAAAGTCCCAGCCCCTTGTGCTGACCGATAGTATAGTGGATTATTCCCCGGTGCCGCCCCAGTACGCGCCCCGATTCGTCTACAAAATCGCCGGGGGCGGAAGTCTTGCCGGAAAACCGCTCAATCGCCGCGGCATAGTCGCCGTCCGGCACAAAACAGATGTCCTGACTGTCCGGTTTGTCGGCGTTGAGAAACCCGCCCTCGCGGGCAAGGTCCCGCGTTTTGTCCTTGCAGAACCCGCCCAGCGGAAACAGCGTGTGCGCCAGCTGCTCCTGCGTCATCGAGTACAGCACGTAACTCTGATCCTTGGCGGGGTCCGCCGCTTTTTTGAGAAAATAAACGCCGCCCCTTTCTTCGATCTGTGCGTAGTGCCCGGTGGCAATGTGATCGTAGCCCAGCACCCGCGCCCGCTCGTACAGGCGGTCAAATTTCATGTAGCGATTGCAGTCAATGCAGGGGTTGGGCGTGATGCCGTGCTCGTAAGACTCCACAAACCGCCCGATGATTTTTTCCCGGAAGTCGTCCGAAAAGCGGAAGACATAATACGGCATTTTCAGGCGGTAGGCGACCTGCCGCGCGTCCTCTACATCGTCCAGCGAACAGCAGGTGTGCCCGCGGGAGATGCCGATGTCTTCATTATCATATAATTTCATCGTACAGCCGATGCACTCATGCCCTGCATCCACCAGCAGTTTGGCGGCAACGGAGGAGTCCACCCCCCCGCTCATGGCAACCAGAATTTTCATAAAACCTCCAGGCGGTGCTAACCGCCGTTTTTTTAATCCGCAAACAGCGGGGTGGAAAGGTACCTGTCACCCGTATCCGGAAACAGCACCACAATATTTTTGCCCTCGTTGCCGGGGCGCTTTGCCAGCTCCAGTGCCGCCCACAGCGCCGCGCCGGAGGAAATGCCAACCAGCACCCCCTCGTTTCTGCCGATCAGTCTGCCGGTTTCGAAAGCGGCTTCGTTGTCCACAGTGATGATCTCGTCATAAACCGTGGTATCCAGGATTTTCGGCACAAACCCCGCGCCAATGCCCTGAATCTTGTGCGCGCCTGCCACGCCGGTGGAAAGCACGGAGGAGGTGGCAGGTTCCACCGCAACAACCTTGATGGCGGGGTTTTGAGATTTGAGATACTGCCCTACGCCCGTGATGGTGCCGCCGGTGCCGACGCCGGCAACGAAAAAGTCCACTTCCCCGTCCGTGTCGGCATAGATTTCGGGTCCGGTTGTTTCAAAGTGCGCCTTGGGGTTGGAGGGATTGACAAACTGCCCCGGCACAAACGCGTGCGGAATCTCTTTTGCCAGTTCATCCGCTTTCTCAATCGCGCCCTTCATCCCTTTCGCGCCCTCGGTCAGCACCAGCTCGGCGCCGTAAGCCTTCATCAGCTGGCGGCGCTCCACCGACATGGTTTCGGGCATGACGATGATCACACGGTACCCGCGCGCGGCGGCAACCGAGCAAAGCCCGATGCCGGTGTTACCGGAGGTCGGCTCAATGATTACGGAATCTTCGGTCAGCACGCCAGCCGCTTCCGCGTCGTCCAGCATGGCTTTGGCAACGCGGTCCTTGACCGACCCGGCGGGGTTGAAGTACTCCAGCTTGGCGAAGATTTTCGCTTTCAGTTGGAATTTCTTTTCCAGATGCGTCAGTTCCAACAACGGCGTTTTGCCGATCAGCTGGTCAGCAGAGGTGTAAATGTTTGCCATTAAAATCAACTCCTTTTATAAGTTGTAAAATGAAATAAAAGAAAACCGGAAAACCGGCATGAACAGTGGATTTGCGGGTGTTTTGCGCAACCTTTTGCTTTTTCAAAAATGGATAGTAATGTTCAAAATGAATATAAATTTGGAAATGCATATATTAAATATGGAATATTAGTATATTAAAATTGGAAAATAATTGGATCAAAAACTCACCCACCTACCAACTTGGTAGTATTATAGCGCAGATTTTCGGGGTTGTCAAGGGGATGTTAAAAAATCAAGGTGCGAGGTTGATGACTTTCAAACCCTTGCGGCGGGCATAATTAACGGTAGATTGTGTACCGCTTCTTGCCTTTTTTAAGTAGCAGACGCATAGGTTGCTATAATCCACTAAATGACGGTTTCTTTGTTGATAGCAATCTTTTGTATATTGTTCAGAAATATACACTATTTTATCGGCATTTGTTTTAATTTTGACATATGTCTTTTTGTCTTTTTCAGACCATTGCTCTGCTTGTGATGAAAATGGAATTACTAGTATCAAACGGATATGCGGGTACCGTTTTCTCAATTTTATAATTGTTTTTTCTGCTAATGTATCAAACCCGATGGCACCCCCAACTCCAAAATATTTGTAGCCCATAAAAATCAAAGATTTAATGGTGTGTTTGAGTTTTGATTTGAGTTTTATTTTTTCTATCCATGTTAAATGCCGATGTCCTGTAAAACAGCAGGTTTGCAAATAATTGTTCTTCATGGTATCTCCTTGATTAGCACTAAAGTTATAATTTTGTCCAAAATAATAACAATAGTATATACCAAGAATATAAAAATATCAATAGACTGTGGAACGGTTTCTCTAATACTTTTAGACTTAATACAAAGAGGTGAGTTTATGAGTGATCTGAAAACACGTTTGGGGCAGAGGATCCGCCGGTATCGGGTGGAGAACGGATGGAGTCAAGAGAAGCTGGCAGAACTTGCGGCGTGCCATCCCACCTACATCGGGCAGGTGGAGCGAGGGGAGAAAAATATCACAGTAGAAAATGCTGCGCGTATTTCCGCGGCGCTGGGCGTTCCGCTTTCCCGCCTGTTTGAGTTGCCGGGCGAGAGCAACGAAAAATCCGTCCCGATGCAATGCTATGACTTGGTTGCCGCACAAAGCACCGCCGCGCAGGCGCGCCTGTTTCACATTCTAAGCGAGGCAGTGGCACTGCTGACAAAATCATAATACAACCCCCGGCAGAAAATCTGCCGGGGTAACTTTGTCTTGGGGTCTGACCGGAGTTTGCGCTCTGATCAGTTGTTTTTATCGGGGCAATCTTGCTCCACGCCGGAAGCAACGACGTGCCGATACATCTTCTCCACCGCTTCGTTCATGTGAACGGGGGTGAGGCGGATTTTCGGGTGAGCTACGGTTATCAAGACCGGCAACCCTATGACCGATGCTATTCTGAACTCCAAGATTTCGCTTGCAAAGGCAAAAGCCATGTTCTGAACCTCCTAAATCGTGATAAGGTTTCAAGTTCTTTCACTGATTCGGAATTTCAGAGGGTAAAAATCAACGGTATCAACGAAAATTTTTGAAAAATTTTTGTTTGCTCCTCGTTTCATGGTGTTTCAGAGAATACGGAGAATTACAGTAAAAAAAAGCCCGCAAATTCGTCTTGAGAAAAACGAATTTGCGAGCTTTGAGAGACTTTTGTATTATTCTATCCCCGGATAGTGGTGGTATCAATTTGGTATCAACGAGCGATTTTCGCTGATTTTTTCAAATTGAGAGAGTCAAAAACCTTGTAATATCAAGGCTTTTTCGACTACTCAACAGCCACTTTGGGTCACTCCCACTCGATGGTGCCGGTGGGTTTGGGGGTGAGGTCGTAGAGGACGCGGTTGACGCCTTTGACCTCGGCGGTGATACGCGCGGTGATGTGGCAGAGCAGGGCAAAGGGGATGTCCTCCACGGTGGCGGTCATAGCGTCCTTGGTGTTGACGGCGCGGATGATCACCGGCCAGTCATAGGTGCGGGCGCCGTCTTTCACGCCGGTGGACTTGAAGTCCGGCACGACGGTAAAGTACTGCCAGACCTTGCCGGCAAGCCCGTTTTTGGCAAATTCCTCCCGCAGGATGGCGTCGGATTCACGCAGGGCTTGCAACCGGTCGCGGGTGATGGCGCCAAGGCAACGCACGCCAAGACCAGGACCCGGGAAGGGCTGACGGAAAACCATCTGATCGGGGAGCCCCAGCTCCTTGCCGACCACGCGCACTTCGTCCTTGAAAAGGAATTTCAGCGGCTCTACCAGTTCAAATTTCAGATCTTCCGGCAGACCCCCTACGTTGTGGTGCGCCTTAACAGGTCCGCTTTCCAGAATATCGGGATAAATGGTGCCCTGAGCAAGGAAGTGAATACCGTCCAACTTGCGGGCTTCCTCCTCGAATACGCGAATGAACTCCGCGCCGATGATTTTGCGCTTTTGTTCCGGCTCCGCTACGCCTGCCAGCTTGTCAAGGAAGCGGTCTACCGCGTCCACATAGACAAGATTTGCATTCATCTGCTTGCCGAAAACCTCAATTACCTGTTCCGGCTCCCCTTTGCGCAAAAGCCCGTGATTGACGTGTACGCAAACCAGTTGTTTGCCCACCGCCTTGATCAGCAGTGCCGCAACCACGGAGGAATCTACTCCGCCGGAAAGTGCCAGCAGCACCTTTTTGTCGCCGATCTGGGCGCGCAGAGCCTGCAACTGTTCGTCAATAAATGCCTTTGCCAGCGCGGGGGTTGTGATGCGCTCCATGCTTTCGGGTCTCTTGTTATTCATATCCCGTCTCCTTTAAATATCCGCGCGGCAAGCCGCGCTGTCAGACACAGTATAACATATTTCGCGTGGTTTGGCAAGGGGCGGGGTGTTTTTTCGTTTTCCGGTTGACGGGAAAGGGAAAAACGTGTATAATGAAAAGGAAAAATACCCGAAAAGGAGGGCGTGGATGAACGCAATGATTACGGAGGCGGAATACCGCCGGCAGATCGGCAAAACGGCGGGGCACGCCTATCTTTTTTTCGGAGAAGAGGACTACCTCAAATCCTTTGATGTACGCAAAACGAGAGAAGCGATATGCCCAGACGAGAGTTTTGCCGTTTTTAACGATATGACCATAGACGCGCTGGATTTCACGCCGGAGGCGCTGTTGTCGGCGCTCTCGCCATTGCCGATGATGACAGAGGAGAAACTGGTGGTGGTGCGGGGGCTTGACATTGGCGCGATGAAGCCGGGCGAGTTGGACGCGCTGTGCGAGGCAATGCACGGTGTGGAGGAATATGACTACAACACGCTGATTGTTACCGTGCCTGCGGGGGCGCTGGATGAGGGCTTTTTGCCAAAACGCCCCTCCACGGTATTCAAAAAGCTGGCAGAGGCGGCAATTCCGGTGCGGTTTGAAACCACAACCGGGGCAAAGCTGAATGCGTGGGTCGGAAAGCATTTTGCGCACCTTGGGGTCAGGGTAAGCACCGAGGATGCGGCGTTCCTGACCTCCTATTGCGGGCACAGCATGTTTGTGCTTTCCTCCGAAATTGACAAAATCGCATACTATGTGCGGGCAAAAGGCAAGGACAGTGCCACAAGAGAGGATATTTTGCTGGTGGCTTGCCCGGAAAACACGTGTGACACCTTTGCACTTTCCAATGCGGTACTGTCAGGGAAGTACAAAGACGCCCTTGACGCGCTTGCCGTTATGAAGTTTGAACGGGTGGAACCGACGGTTATTTTAGGGGAACTTTCCCGCACGTTTTGTGACTTAAGGGCGGTACGCGCCTTCCTTGACGCGGGAAAAACTACGCAGGAAATCGCGGCGGTGCTGAAGTTACATGAATACAAAGCCGGGTTGCTTGCACGCGCAGCGGGGAGCGCCGACCCCGCGCGGCTTTCACGCGCGGTGGCGCTTTGCGCGGGCGCGGACGCTTCGCTCAAGCGGGGCGGCGCCGACTACGCGGCGATTGAAAAACTCATCACGGCGCTGTGAAGCGCCGCCTGCGCCACCTTGCGGACACCGTTTTCGACGGGGGCTTGCTCCCGTCGCATTTGTTGGGGCAAAACTCCATACAAGCGGGAGGGGAAACCCTTCCCCTACGGATATTAGATTTATGTTTGAAGGGCGGGCGACCATTGGTCGCCCCTACAATCAGATATTCTTTCCTTTATTTCATCAGATTCTTTTCTTTGCAGATGTAGGCGCAAAGAAAAACTATCAAAAGAAGCGCCAAAAGAAAAGGGGGCTTTTTTCAAAAAGCCCCCTTTAAATCCCCTAAAAACTTTTACACGGCTGATGCCGAGCCTTCGGCGTGCGTGCCCAAAGTGTCGCGTCAGCCTATTAGCCGCCGTCGAAGACGGTGTCCGCAAGGTGCCGTCAGCCTATCAGCCGCACCGCAGGTGCCCCTAAAAACTTTTGGGAAACCGGTGCCGGGCGTTGGTCGCCTGTTGAAATTCCTGTTGACATTTCCTGCAAAATGAGTATAATATAATTTACATGATTTCATTTAAGGAGGTTTCTGATGAAAACCTATCGGATGAACATCGCGGGTCTTACCCGCGAGTTGCCGCTGTGCCCGATTTCGGACACTTTACAAATCGGCGCATTCGTCATTTTCGGCGACCCGGAACTGACAACCGCCGCGGCAAAGGCTCTGCTTGAAAAAGCCCCGCCCTATGACTACCTCATCTCCGCGGAGGCAAAAGGAATCCCGCTGGTGCACGAAATGGCGCGCCTGGCAGGCAATCAGAAGTATTTTCTTGCACGCAAAGCCCCCAAACTTTACATGCAGGGCGTGATGGAGGTCACGGTGCATTCCATTACCACTACGGCGGTGCAAAAACTGTACATTGACAAAGCCGACGCCGCGCTGATGAAAGGCAAGCGGATCCTCCTGGTGGACGACGTGATTTCCACCGGCGAGTCGCTCCGGGCGCTGGAAACGCTGGTAAAGGAAGCCGGCGGCATCATTGCCGGGCGGATGGCGATTCTCGCCGAGGGTGATGCGCAGGAGCGTGACGATATTATTTATCTTGAAAAATTACCTCTCTTCAATGCAAAGGGAGAGGTCCTTTGAGGAGTTATTATGGCAGAATTTTTAAGTGAAGCGGATAAACGCACCGACTATTGCGGTACGCTGGACGAAAAGGACATCGGCAGAGACGTTTGCGTGATGGGCTGGGTACAGCGCCAGCGCGATCTCGGCTCTCTCATTTTTATCGACCTGCGCGACCGCACGGGTATCATTCAGCTCGCGTTTGACGAGGACACCGACAAAGAAGTGTTCGACAAAGCGTTTTCCGCCCGTGCCGAATACGTGCTTGCCGTGCACGGCAAACTGCGCCGCCGTGGCGGTGCCGTCAACCCCAACATTGCCACAGGCGCGGTGGAAGTGTACGAGAAGAGCATGAAGGTGCTCTCCGAGGCGCAGCCCCCGCCTTTTGAGGTTTCCGACACGCGGCGCGTCAAGGACGAAACGGCGCTTCGCTACCGCTACCTGGATCTGCGCCGCCCGGAATTGCAGAAAAACATCCGGATGCGCCATGAGATTGCGCGGATCGCGCGGGAGTACTATTACGAAAACGGGTTTTTGGAAATCGAGACCCCGATGATGATCAAACCCACGCCGGAGGGCGCGCGGGACTATATCGTCCCCTCCCGGGTGCACAAGGGCAGTTTTTACGCCCTGCCGCAGTCGCCTCAGATTTACAAGCAACTGTTGATGCTTGCGGGCTTTGACCGTTACATCCAGCTTGCCAGATGCTTCCGCGATGAGGATCTGCGCGCCGACCGCCAGCCCGAATTTACCCAGATTGACTTAGAGATGTCCTTTGCCACGCAGGAGGACATTATGGCGATGAACGAGGGCTTTATCAAGCGCGTATTCAAAGAGGTGCTGGGCGTGGATGTTGCCACCCCGATGCGCCATATCACTTATGCCGAAGCCATGTCCAAATACGGCTCGGACAAGCCGGATACCCGCTTCGGGATGGAGATTATCGACCTCTCCGACGTGGTGCGCTTCTCCGAATTTGCCGTGTTCCGCTCCGCGCTGGAGGCGGGCGGCAGTGTGCGTGCCATCGTGGCGAAAAACGCCGCCGCGGCGCTGACCCGCAAGGAGATTGACAAGCTGACCGAGCACGCCAAGGGCATCGGCGCCAAGGGGCTTGCCTTTGTGCGCTGGGTGGATGACGCGCCCAACTGCTCGTTTGCCAAGTTTATGACCGAGGCACAGCTGACCGCGCTTTATACCGCCGCCGGGATGGAAAAGGGCGACGTGATGCTGATTTGCGCCGACAAGGACAAGGTAGTGCTGCCCACGCTGGGGGCACTGCGGCTGATGGTGGCAAAGAAACTGGATATCATCCCGAAGGACCGCTTTGACTTTCTGTGGGTCACGGAGTTCCCGTTCTTTGAGTGGAACGAGGAGACCGGGCACTGGGACGCGATGCACCATCCCTTTACCATGCCGCTGGAAGAATGCCTGCCATACCTGGAGAGCGACCCCGGCAAGGTGCGCGCCAAGTGCTATGACATGGTGCTCAACGGCACGGAGTTGCTTTCCGGCTCCATCCGCATTACCGACTGGCAGTTGCAGGAGCAGATGTTCCGCGCACTGGGGCTGACCAAAGAGGAGATCGAGCGCAAGTTCGGCTTCCTTGTGGACGCGTACAAATACGGCGCGCCCCCGCACGGCGGCTCCGGCATGGGGCTGGACCGGCTGGCGATGGTGATGACCGGTGCGGATTCGTTGCGTGATGTGATTGCCTTCCCGAAGGTGCAGAACGCAAGCGAGCTGATGTCCGGCTGTCCTGCCCCTGCGGAAGCGGCGGCGCTTGCCGACCTCGGCATTACCGTGACGGCGGACGAAACCGAAGAATAATATCATGGGGCTGCTTCGTGACATCACGGAACAGCCCCTTTGCGGAGGATTTATGAAATCGTTGCTGAAAAAAATGCTGCTTTTTGCACTGGCGCTGGCACTTCTTGTGCCGCTTTCCGCGTGCAAAAAGCAGGAGGAAAACCCGGACGACGGCAAGAAGCCGAGCGATGACGACCCGCCGGACTACGTGGCGGACGAGGGGCAGGTGCCGGGGTCGGAACTCACGTGGGAAATGCGGACGAACGGCACCCTGTACATCCGCGGCACCGGAGCCATGCCGGATTTTGACTTCAAATCGGTTGAGGACTCCGACATTCCGTGGACGGCGTATCTGCAGGGGAACATCGACACCACGCTGATGATCAAGAAACTGGTGGTGGAGGAGGGTGTGACCTCCATTGGTGAAAACGCGTTTTACGGGTGCAAACAACTGGCGGAGGTGGTGCTGCCTGCCAGCCTCACCGAGATCGGATACAATGCGTTTGTCAGTTGCCGTCAGCTGACCAAGGTCGGCGGCGGGATCGGGGTCAGGGTGATTGCGGAAAATGCTTTTTCCGGATGCACATCGCTGAATACGTTTTCGGTTTCTCCTGTGCTGGAGGAAGTGCGGGTCGGCGCGTTTGCGGGATGCCGCACGTTGACACTGCTGGTGACCGGCAATGAGGAAGAATGGAAAAAGGCGCTCGGCGTGATGATTATAGGAGAGGGAAATGACGCTTTCAGCAAGGCGACTGCCAAATATTATGCCGTGAAATAATGGCACCGCCTGAGGCACTTGCGGTGGGGCTGAACGGCTGGCGCGGCGCTTTGGGTGCGCTCGCCGAACGCTCGGCATTGGTTGTCGGAAAGTTTTCAGGGGATTAAAAGGGGGCTTTTTTCAAAAAGCCCCCTTTCGTGCGCCTGCCCTCCTGCGGTGGGGCTATCAGACCGACGCACCGCTTTGGGTATTTTCGCCCAATGTTTGGCTGCTGCCGCCGGGATGTTAATTTGTACATTCCGGTGGCGCATTATCTTTATTTTTCAAAGTTTTTCGCGGGGGTCAGGGGGCGCCTTTTGCAAAAGGCGCCCCCTGCGTCTCCTTAGCCTGTCAGGCTAACCAAGCAGGTTGTTCATATCGTACAGCCCGGCGGGCTTGCCGGCGAGAAATGCCGCGGCGCGAAGCGCCCCGGTGGCAAACACCTCACGTGACGTTGCCGTGTGTGTCAGCGTCAGCACCTCGTCCTTGCCCGCAAAAATCACCTCATGCTCCCCCACGATACTGCCGCCGCGCACGGAGGAAATGCCGATCTCCCCGCGCGGGCGCACCGCACGCCTTGCCGTGCGGTCAAACGTCAGCGGGTGCGGCTCTTCATCCGCAGAAGCCACGGCGTCCGCCAGCATCAGCGCGGTGCCGGAGGGGGCGTCCAACTTGTTTCTGTGGTGCTTTTCTACAATCTCCACGTCAAAATCCGTGCCCAGCGCCGCCGCCGCGCGGCGGCACAGCGCCATCAGCAGATTGATCCCCAGCGACATATTGCGCGAGTAAAAAACCGGAATCCGCTCCGCCGCGCGGGCAAGGCGCGCCAACTCCTCCTCCGTGTGCCCCGTGGTGCAGATCACGGCGGGAATGTGCCGCGCTTCCGCAAAATCCAAAAGCGCGGGCAGCGCGCTGTGGTGCGAAAAATCAATAATCACATCTGTCTGCACGGTGCATTCCTCCGGGGAGGAGAAGACCGGGAACGGGCTGGTGGCGGCGGGGTTCGGGTCGATCCCCGCCGCGATCCGGTGCCCCGTCTCGTTGGCGGCGGCAGCTACCGCCGCGCCCATGCGCCCGCCGGCACCGCAAAGTAAAATGTCCATTTTTCAACTTCCTTTCGATATTTACGCCAACAGTCCGTATTCTTTCAACACTGCCGCCAGCGCTTTTTCATGCGCGGGCTCCATCTCGCACAGCGGCAGGCGCAACTCGCCCCCGCAACGCCCCATCAGGGCAAGCGCCGTTTTCACCGGGATGGGGTTGACCTCCGAAAAGAGCGCCCCAATCAGGCGCAACAGCCGCAACTGCATTGCGGCACCGGTGGCAAAATCCCCTTTAAGGCAGGCGCGGCAAAGTTCATGTGTTTCCCGCGGCATCACGTCCGAGAGCACCGAGATCACACCCTTGCCCCCCAGTGACAGGATGGGCACGATCTGATCGTCGTTCCCGGAGTACACGTCCAGTGCGTCCCCGCATTCGGAGAGCACCTCCGCAATGGCGGAAATGTTGCCGGAAGCCTCTTTGGTGGCAACGATCCGCTCATGCTTGCTGACCTCACGGTAGACCGACAGCGGGATATTGACCCCGGTGCGGGAGGGGACGTTGTAAAGAATAATCGGCTTGTTTGTGGCGTCGGCAATGGCGAGAAAACTGCGGGTAAGCCCCAAGGGAGTACATTTGTTGTAGTAAGGGGTGACCAGCAACAACGCATCACACCCCACGTCACAGGCATAGCGCGAAAGTTCAATCCCGTATGCCGTGTCGTTGCTGCCCGTGCCCGCGATCACGGGCACTCTGCCCGCCACCTTCTCCACGGCAAAGCGGAGCAGGGCACAGTGCTCCTCATGCGAGAGCGTGGAGCCCTCCCCTGTGGTGCCGGCGATGACCAGCGCGTCAATCCCCTCAGCAATCTGCCAGTCGATCAGCGCGCCGGTGGCGGCGTAGTCAATGCCGCCGTCCCGGAACGGGGTGACCAGGGCGCTTGCCGCCCCGGTGAAAACGGATTTTTTTAATTTGCTCATAAAAATGCCCTTTCTGCCGAAAAAATCGGCGGGGAAAAGAAAAAAACGGCGAGTCGGACTTTTCTGAAGACTGCTCCCTGTGCGAGCCAGACCTCTTCGAAGTCCGCCCCAGCCCCGCCCTACTCTTCGAGCGCGACCCCGCCCGAAATGCGGATACTGCGCGATGTGCGCTTGGCAAAATCGGGGTTGTGGGTAATCAATAGCAGCGACGTTTTGCCGCGCCCGCACAGCCCCAGCAAAAGCTCCATCACGCTTTCGCCCGTGCGTTCGTCGAGATTGCCGGTCGGCTCGTCCGCAAGAATCAGCGCGGGGGAGTTCATCAACGCGCGGGCAATCGCCACCCTCTGCCTTTCACCGCCCGAAAGACGGCTGGGCAAGTAGCGGATTCTGTGCGACAATCCGACATATTCCAAAAGCGATTCCGCCCGCTCGCGGCTCTCGTCCCGCTTGTATTTGCCCGCTATCCTCGCTGCAAATTCCACGTTT
>URMC01000036.1 GCA_900548735.1 uncultured Eubacteriales bacterium
TCTTGAGGTGTTGCGGCGCACCGTCCTGCGTGACCGCAGTCACGCCTCGGTCGCTTTCTGGCTCTGCTTCAACGAATGCCGCTTTACCCCGAAATTTCTTGTCGACAGCGCGGCACTCTGCCGCGCGCTGGATCCGACCCGTCCCGTTTCGGGTGCAAACTGTATGAGCGACGAGGAGACCCTGCATTATTACAACCTCTGCGGCTTCGATTTTTACACCATGCACCCGTATGCCCCCTCCTTTGACCGCGCGGCAAAATCGGCGGAAATCCTTTGCGACAAGCCGCTGGTCTTCACCGAATGGGGCGGGCGATACGTGCAGGACAACCCGGGGCTTTTGCGGAGTTTTATCGGAGAAATGCAAAGGCTTGCACACGCGCCGGAGGGCAAGCCGCACCTTGCGGGGGCTTTTTTCTGGTGTTTTGCCGAGATACACGAGGTGGGGCGCGTGCGTCACTCCTGCATCGACGGAATTCTCAAAGAGGGGCTGGTCACCATAGACCGCAAACCCACCATGATCTTTAACGTGTTCCGGGAAGCGTGGAAAAGCGAGGAAGCCATCCGCCCCGCCTCCTCTTATTACGGCTATACCCCGCTTGCCGCGGTGGATGGCGTTCCGCTTCGCGGGAGCGGCGGAGCGGACTTTTCTGCCGTATGCGAAAAAGCCGGGGAGAGTGTGCCGGAATCCTATATCCATATGAGAAAGCGGCAGATTGAGGTGGGACCCCGCCTGCAAAAAGAAGAACAGCCGGGGCTGTATGCCGTGCCGCTGGTAGCGGCGCAGGGCGCACCCGTTGTTTTTACGGGGGACACCGCGGCAACCGCGCTCACGGTGGCAGGGCTGGTCACGGTGCCGGGCGGCTATCCTATCCGCGGGGCATACGGGGGGCAGATTGCGGAAATGACCGTGTACCCGGAAGAGGGAGAACCCTTACGCGTTCCGTTGCGCAACGGAATGGAGATTACCACGGTATTCCGCACACTCGGCTCCTCCCGCATCCGCCCGGTGACGCAGTGTGCCGCGCCGTTTGCCGTTTTTCACTATGACCTTAATTTTGAAGACTACCTGTTGCAGTATCTTACCTTGCCTCTTCCGGCAGGGAGCCGCGTGCGGCGGGTGGAATTTTCGGTTCGGAGCCAAGAGGATCTTTTGCTCCTTTACGGCGTCTGGGCAAAGCAGCCGGAGTAAGCAAGGGGTGCGCCCTTTTCCAGAGGAAACTTTTTCCAAAAAGTTTCCTCTGGACTCCTTCAAAAACTTTTCGGCAACCGTCGCCGGATGAAATCCCGTTTCCTCCCACAAAACAAAAAGGGGCAAACGCCCCTTTTTATTTCTGTTTTTATTCGTCTTTTGTCGGCGCCTCAATCTCGTGAAAAACCGATTCCGGCGTTTCGCAAATACGGAAACCGTCCGCCGTGTCCTTGGAGATAAAGCCCTTGATCAGGTCGGTGCCGATGACCGAAATAATGTTATCCCAAAAGCCGTTGATGTTGTAAAGAATGATCGGCTTGTCGTGCCGGTGCAGCACCTTCAGGGTCAGAATCTGAAAGAACTCGTCAAATGTGCCGATCCCGCCGGGCACAATCACAAATGCGTCTGCCTTTTCCTCCATGATGGTCTTGCGCTCCGCCATGGTTTCGGTCTCGATAATCTCGGTGCAACGGTCAAAAACCGGCTCCATCGTGTGGATGAAATGCGGCGTAACGCCGATAATCTTCCCATGCTCCTCTACCATGCCGCGTGCCGCGGCACCCATCAGACCGGTAGAGCCGCCGCCGAACACCATCGTGTGCCCGCGCCGGGCAATGGCACGCCCCAGCTCCTCCACCCGGTCGATGTACGCCCGGTCGATATGGTCACTGGCGGCGCCGTAAAGAGTAATGTTCATACTTGCTCCTTTCCAGGGCTCTCCCCTGTCAGTGCTGTCCGCCTTCCCGCTCGCTTATGCGGGCGATCTCGGCGTCTTTGTTTTTGGTCCAGAAATAGCTCAGGTGCATTTCCTTGCCTGCCAGAATCCGTTTCACGTTCTGAATATGCCGCAAAAGGATTACCACAGAGGCAATCGCAAGAATCCCCGCGCCGATCCAGCCGCCCTCGGCGTGCAACAGCCAGCCGAGCTTTCCGCTGCCGAAAAAGCCGTAGCACAGCGGCACAATCACTGCCGCGGTCATCGGAATCACGCAGATATAATCCAGCACGATTGCCAGTCCCACCTCAATCACCAGCAGGGCGAGGAAAAGGCGCCAGTCAATCCCGATGATGACCCCGGCAATGCAGGCAAGCCCCTTGCCGCCGCGGAATTTCATATACGCGGGGCAAATATGCCCGATAATGCAGGCGGTGCCCGCAATTACGGAGGCGTATACCATCTGCCGGAAAATCAGCGGGGCACAAAGATAAGCCGTTGTCGCTTTGGCAATGTCAAATACAGCGCTGAACACACCGACTTTTTTGCCCATCAGAATCATGGCATTGGAGGCGCCGGCATTGCCGGAGCCTTTTTTGCGGATGTCAAAGCCGCGCGTTTTGCCGATAATGTAAGAGGGGTTAATCCCCCCGATCACATAACCGAACAGCACGCAAAGAATATACCGAACAATCATAGAACCTCACGCGGTTGCCCCAAAGACAACCCTATTTTAAGTGATTTGTGTGTATATTGTACCATAGTTTTCTGAAAATTACAAGAAGGCGCGCAAATTTTGCCCGTTACTTCTCCTTATAATACAGATAACAGTGGCAAAAGCCCTCGAAATCAGGGTCTGCAATCTGGGCGCGGAACTCGGCGCACATACACTTGGTTTCGGGCGTATGCTCCCGCCGGCAGGGGCAGTAGCCCCCCGTCATCTCCAGCCCCTGCCGCACGGCTTTGACGATTTCCTTGTCCGGGTTTTCCAAAATACGCATATTTTCAACCTCCGGGATTGATTTTTCATCTGGAATCGGGTATAATAAAAGCAACTGGAAAGGAGTGGTTTCAATGGCTGTCAAAATGCTGAACGAAGCGTCGTTTGACGCGGCAATTACCGCAAACAAAACCGTATTGGTGGATCTTTTTGCCGAGTGGTGCGGCCCCTGCCGGATGCTTTCCCCCGTGGTGGAGGAACTGTCAAAAGAGCGCCCCGACGTGGCGTTTTATAAGGTCAATGTGGACGAGGACCCGGTGATCGCCGCGCGTTTCGGCGTGTCGTCCATCCCCACACTGCTGTGTTTTAAGGACGGCAGACTGGCAAAAACCTCGGTCGGTTTTTGCACCAAAGAAGAGATCGAAGCACTGCTATCAGTATAACAGATCGACAAAATAAAGTAAAGACGGTTGACAAAAGAAACCCGCGCGGTTATAATATTTTTGATAGCCGGCGGGGGAGACCCCCTTCGGCGGACCCGGAAAAAGGAGATACGAATATGAAAATTACAAAAGAGACCGTTATCGGTGAAGTGCTGGATTTCAACCCCGATACCGCACAGTTTTTCTTTGAGATCGGCATGCACTGCCTCGGCTGCCCCCACTCCCGCGGGGAGTCGATTGAGGAGGCATGCATGGTGCACGGCACCGACGCCGCGGCGCTGGTGGACAAGCTGAACGCATTTCTCGGCAACAAGTAATGATGACGGTTGCGGAATTATACCGTGCGCTGTCCGAAAAGATTCCGGCAAGCTATTCGGCATCTTTTGACAACGACGGGCTTTCCTGCTGCCCGGACGGGACACGGCGCGTGCGCCGTGTCCTTGTTGCGCTTGATGCAACCGAAGAAAATGTCCGCGTGGCGGTGAGAGGAAATTATGACGTATTGCTGACTCATCACCCGATGATTTTCTCCCCCCTCCGCGCGCTGACGGAGGAAGAAACCGTGCCGCGCAAACTGCTGGCGCTGGTCCATGCCGGGGTCGCTGCCATGGCGTTTCACACCAGGCTTGACGCAATCCCCGGCGGGGTCAACGACGTGTTGGCGGAACTGTTTGACCTGACGGACGTGACCCCCTTCGGCGTTGCCGGAGAGCCGCTTTGCGGGCGCGTCGGCAATCTGCCGCGGGAGACGGAAGCCGAGGACTTTGCGGCGCTGGTGAGGGAAAAACTGCGCACGTCTGCGGTCGTTCTTGCCGGGGGCGGCAAAATCCGCCGTGTGGCGGTGCTGGGCGGAGAGGGCAAAGACGACATCGGCGCGGCGCGCGCCGCAGGTGCCGACCTCTTTCTTTCCGGGCGCCTTGGCTACCACCGGATGCTGGACGCACCGGAGGACGGGATGTGCATGATTGAGGCGGGTCACTACGCCACGGAAGCGCCGGTGCTCTACCGCCTTGCCGACTGGGTGCGGAATTTGGTGCCGGAGGCGGAAGTCAACGTGACGGATCGCGCGACCCTGCGGTTCATTTAACCCCTATATGTAATGAGAAACCCGCGTTTTGGCGCGGAAAGGAGACCGATATGACCTACGTAATTTCCGACCTGAACGGCAACCTTGCCAAATTCCGGGCGCTGACCGAAAAACTCTCCCTTGCCGATGACGACGTGCTGTATGTGCTGGGCGACAGCGCCGATTACGGAGAACAGACCGTAGAACTGCTGACCGATATGAGCATGCGCGCCAACGTGTACCCCGTGGCGGGCGACCATGATTTTACCGCGCTGAAAATGCTGACCGGCTTTGAGAAAATGCTGAAAAGCGGCGCCACGCCAGACCCGGAGTTTGCCGCGGATATGATGGCATGGGCGGCGGACGGCGGCAAAGTTACGCTGGATGGCTACCGCGCGCTGGACGAGGACATGCGCGAGGGGATTCTGGACTACCTTTCCGAGTTTTCCCTTTTTGAAGAAGCCACGGTGAACGGCAAGGACTATGTGCTGGTTCATGCCGGAATCGGCGGGTTTGACCCCGCGCTCTCGCCGGACGAATACGAGCCGGAAGATTTCTTTGTGCCGGCAAAACCGGGGGAGCGTTTTTATCCGGGCAAAACGTTGATTGTGGGCGGCGCGCCCACCGGCGGAAAGATCGAACGGGAAGAAGGGCTGATCCGCATCAACTGCGGTCTGCGCGAAACCGGCGTGCTGGGGTGCCTGTGCCTGGAAACCGGCGAGGAAATTTATGTCTGAGCCGAATATCCCCCATAACGGTGTGAAAAAAGGGCAGTTGTTTGACCTTGACATCACCGACCTCAACAATTTGGGGCACGGCGTGGGTCACCTGCCGGACGGACGCACCGTTTTTGTGGCAGGCGCCGTGGCGGGAGACCGCGTGCGCGCACAGATCATCAAAGTCAATAAAACCTATGCCGCGGCGCGCCTTGATTTTCTGATTACCCCCTCCACGTGGCGCGAAAACGACTTTTGTAACGCCCCTGCCGGGTGCGGCGGGTGCGTGTATCGGAACCTTCGCTATGACCGCGAGTTGGAACTCAAACGCGAGGGGCTGGTACACACGTTCCGCAAAGCGGGGCTGCCGGATACGGTGATTGAGCCGGTGAGAACCACCGGGCAGCCGCGGGGCTACCGCAACAAGGCGGAGTACCCCATTGCCGAGGGCAAAGAGGGGCTTTACGGTGGATTTTATGCCGCAAAGAGCCACCGTGTGACAGCCGGGGCGTGTTGCAGCCTGCAACCCGCGGTTTTCGGCGAAATCCTGACCGAAAGTTGCCGTTTTTTTACCGCACGCGGCGTGCACGCTTATGACGAAACCACCGGCAAAGGACTGTTGCGGCATCTCTATCTGAGGGAAGCCAAGGGCACCAGCGGCATTTTCGTGTGCCCGGTCATCTGCGGCAAATCTCTGCCCGATGAGGCGGGATATGTGCGGATGATCCGGGAAAAATTCCCGCAGGTGACCGGCATTGCCCTCAACCGTAACGAAAAAAACACCAACCTCATTTTAGGGCGGGAATACCGCACGCTGTGGGGGGAAATTGACCTGACCGACACGCTGTGCGATCTTCGTTTCCGCATTGCGCCGGGCGCTTTTTATCAGGTCAATCACGACGCGGCGGAGCTTCTCTATCACATCGCCGCCGAGCGCGCGGGGCTGACCGGCAACGAATTGTTGCTGGATCTTTACTGCGGTGCCGGCACCATCGGGCTTTCGATGGCGGCAAAAGCGCGGGAGGTCATCGGGATTGAAATCGTGCCAGAAGCCGTGGAGTGTGCCCGCGCCAACGCCGCGGCAAACGGCATTGCAAACGCCTCCTTTTACTGCGGGGACGCCGGGGATACCGAAGCCCTTTTCGCCGCGGCGGAAAAAGCGCGCGGCAAAATCACCCCGGACGTGGTGATTTTGGACCCCCCGCGCAAAGGGTGCGAGGAGAAACTGCTTCGGTTTCTTGCCGCAAGGCAAATCAAACGCATTGTATACATTTCCTGCGGCCCGGACGCACTGGCAAGAGACGCGGCGCGCCTGGTTTCCCTCGGCTACCGGATGGGCGCCGTAACCCCGGTAGACCTCTTCCCCCGCACCGGGCACGTAGAGTGCGTAGTATTGATGTCAAAGAAAGAAAAATAAGTGCCAGAAAGTGGCGTATTTCCGGGATTTTTCGGAAGTTGGGATGAAAGGCCTAACCTCAGAAGAGGCTCGGTTTTATTATATGGAAACATATCTACTCCGAAAATGTGTGGAGGGTTGTAACCTCGGATTAGATAACGCAAATTGAGTGTGTGGATTAGATGTTAGATATTTTCGAACAAGTGCTGAAAATTGACAACAAATCCGGCAACTCGATAGTAAAGGCGCTTTCGGGCAGTGGATTAGATGTTAGGAAGAAATTAATATATGAATACAGATTATGAAAGAATTTTTAACCATATCTAAGAGTGAGATTGAACAAGAACAGCGATGTATTGACGAAGCAGAAAAACTTATAAAAGAGCTCGATGAAAAGGTTAGAGGTCAAGAGGAGGAATAAGTATGGCACAGAACTGGGATTACGCAGAATTGTCAAAAGCTGCTAAAATAGCCGGAGGCCCAGAAAAGTATGTTGATATGCTTGAACAGGCAAGTAAAGATGCCGGAAAAATGGAGATGTTACCTTGGCTTGGAGTAGCGGCAGTAGGAGCGTCGTTATTGACTGCGGCTACCATTAAAGTAGTTGATTACTTCAAATCTAAAAAGAAGAAAAATGAAGCTGAAATAGCAAAAGCAAAAGAAGAAATCATTAATGGGATTAAGGACTATGATGCCGCACATCCAGATGAAGAAGGAGGTAACGAGGATGAGTGAAAGATTTCCGGGGATTGATTGGTATTGTGACCGTTGTAATGCCTATTTAAATGACCAATCGGGATTTGATGACCATCATTATGTATGGAAGTGCACCGAGTGCGGTCACAAGAATAGCATTTCCTCTGATGATATTTATAAATCAGAAGAAGATTTTAGAAACTATAATGATTAATTTAGGAGGCAAACAAATGACCAGAGAAGAATTGAATGAACAGATTGATAGGCTTATGCAACAGTATGCCGATGAAGAAATTGATGGTGCTATATACTCACAAAGAATGATGGAATTAACCACATCAGTTCAGGGCGAAACCGATGATTGATGAGAAAGGAGGATCGAATTATGCAGATGTGTCCATTTTGTGATAAGGTATATGATGAATCTGAATATAGCCATTGTCCATATTGTTCGGGTGAATTGGACGATGACGACGAAGAAGTTCGTCCTTGTCCTAAGTGCGGTGGTTGTTTACATTGGGACGGAGAAATTTGGGAATGCTCAAATTGCGACTATACAGAAGAAGATTAAAAATTGAAAGTGATATTCATTTACAGAAGAGAAATACTGTTCTTGTTATAGATGCAAAGTATTATCCTCCTAGAACACAAGTGAATTTTGTTTCCGCGAACAGGTGGTTACTCTGACATCAATCAAGAGATATCGTTCCACGTAGAGTCCGTCGTGCGGTTTGACGGGGACTTTCCTCCGGGCACTTGACATTCGGTGTAATATTCCTTATAATAAACTTGTGCAAATTCTCAAATTCAGGAAAAGAGGGACCGTTATGTATCGTATCGGGATTGACCTTGGCGGCACCAACATCGCCGCCGGGCTTGTGAATGAAAAATATGAGATCGTCCGCAAAGACAGCGTGCCGACCAACGCGACCGAGCGCACCTCCGAGGAGATCACATCGGCGATTGCCGACCTTTGCCGCACGCTGGTGGTGGGCGCAGGGCTGACCCTTGACGACGTGGACGCCATCGGGATTGCCAGCCCCGGCATTGCCGACCATGACCACGGGGTTGTGGAATACTCCTGCAATCTCCCCTTCCGTCATTACCCGATCTGCGGGGAGCTTGCCCGCCTGACCGGCGTGAGCGAAGTGCACGTGGAAAACGATGCCAACGCCGCCGCATTCGGCGAGGCGGTTGCGGGCGCGGCGCGCGGCACCAAAAAGTCCGTTATGATCACGCTGGGCACCGGCGTCGGCGGCGGCATCATCATTGACGGCAAGGTTTTCTCCGGCTTCAACTACGCCGGCGGAGAACTGGGGCACGTGGTGATTCAGAAGGACGGTGCGCCGTGCAACTGCGGGCGCAAGGGTTGCTGGGAGGCATACAGCTCCGCCACGGCGCTGATCCGCATGACCAAAGAAAAAATGGCGGAATGCGCCAAAGAGGGCAGAGAAACCCTTCTGACCGAATACGCTGACAAAAAAGGAAAGGTCTCCGGTAAGACGGCGTTTGATGCCATGCGCGCGGGCGACGCCGCGGCAAAGGAAGTGGTGGATACCTATATTTCCTATCTTGCCACGGGGCTGACCAACATGGTCAATATCTTCCAGCCCGAGGTCATTTCCATCGGCGGCGGCATTTCCAACGAAAAGGACAATCTGTTAAATCCCCTGATCCCGCAGGTGCGGGCGGAGCAGTACGGCGGCGGCATCGTTCCGCTGACCAAAATCTGCGTGGCGCAACTTGGCAATGACGCCGGCATCATCGGCGCGGCGTTCCTCGGGATCTGACAGGAACAAAAAGGCAAAGGCGGATGCCTTTGCCTTTTTTTGCGGTTTTGAAAACCGCAAAAAGCGGCGGAAACCTTGACATTTCACAGTGCCTGTGTTATACTGGACACAGTATGCAAAAGGAGACTGCCTATGACTGCCGAAGAATTGGAAAAATGCCTTGCCGCGGCGGTGTGTGACCGCGACCTTGCCGAAAACGAAATCCCTTCCATTGCTCTGTATGTAGATCAGATTCTCAGTCTGCTGGCGGAGAAAAACGCCGATGCCGCCCCGCGCTACCGGGAGCGGGAACTGACCAAAACCATGATCAACAACTACTCCAAGGACGGGCTGATCAGCCCGATTGAGGGCAAAAAATATTCAAGAGGGCACATCATCGAAATGCTGCTGGTCTACGCAATGAAAAGCACGCTTTCCATCGGCGAGATCAAGCGGATGCTGACCGGCGCCCGCGAGGAATGCGGCTTTTCGGGCGCCGACCTTGCCGACTGCTATCGCCGTTTTCTTTCCTGCAAAGAGGAAAACCGCGTCCGCACCGGAGAAACCGTGCGCGCGCTCCTGCAAAACGACGCGCTGAATATCGAAAACGACCGCGACTTTTTCGTGGCGCTGCTTGACATCCTGTCGCTTTCCGCCTATCTGAAAGCGGCGGCGCAGGAAATGCTGACGGCGCGCTACGCCGACCCCGATCTTGCGGAAAAAGAAAAAAAAGAACGGGAAAAAGCGGAAAAAAGAGAGCGGGAAGAAAAAGAAAAAACCGAAAAACTTGCCCGCAAAGAAGAAAAAGCCAAAAACAAAAAAAGCGAAAAACCCGCGGCAACCGTCGCGAAAACGGCAACTCCCGACACTCCGAGCACGGCAGAAAACAAAGTCAGGTAAGGAGAAAACAAAATGACGAATTCCAGTGAAAAAATCAGAAAAATGGTCACCCTTGCCATGCTATTGGCGCTGGTGGTGTTGTTGCAGGTGTTCGGCGGGCTGATCCCCATGCCGGGCGGCATCGCGCCGACGCTGGCGCTGATCCCGATTGTGCTGGGCGGTGTGCTGCTCGGCGTGTGGTACGGTGCGGCGCTCGGTGCCGTATTCGGGCTGATTACTGTGTTGCAGGCGCCCCTCGGCGCCCTGACCGCCGTCCTGTTTTCGGAGGAACCGGTGCTGTTTGTGCTGATCGCCATGGTCAAAGCGATTGCCGCGGGAATCGTGCCCGCGCTCATTTTCAGGCTGTTTCGCAAAAATCATCCCTTTGTGGGGGTGGTGGTTGCCTCGCTTTCTTCTCCGATTGTAAACACTGCGCTGTTTTTGCTCGGTTCGCTGACGATTCTGGACGCGTTTGACGTCTATATCACCGGTGCGGAGCTCGCCATGAGTCCGGTGCAGTTCCTGTTTGCCATCGTGATTACCACAAATTTTTTGGCGGAAATCATCATCAGTGCAGTCATTTCCCCCGCGGTTTACCGTGTAATCGAAGTGGTAAAACGGAGAAAATGGAGCGCCCCCCAATAAACTCCAGCCGCTCTTTTTGGAAAAAGTATTGACATTTTGAAAATAATATGATAATATCATTGTATATTGTGCTGTATTTCTGCCTGACAGGAGAAAAAGAAAGGAATCTGCATGGAGACGAAAAATAAAGAAATCTCTTTGATGACCTTCTGGAATGTATTCCGCCGCTTTTTTGTATGGCTGGTGCTTGCTTTTGCCGTTGGTGTACTCGGTGCTTTTTTGTGCTCCCGGTTCCTGATATCCCCTTCCTATGTGGCTTCCACCGCTTTCATGGTGGACAGTGAGGGCAATAGCAGTAATTCCTCCACGATCCTCGGCTCCACGTATCAGACCGGTATGGAGACCAAGGCGGCAAACATTGCCGAAATCGTAAAGGGCAATGTGTTTCTGGAGAAGGCGGCAGAGCAGTGCAACGCACGCTACGGTACCGGTTATACCGCCGCAGACATGCGCAGAAAGCTGACCATCAAACTGGAGACTGGCACGGCGGCATTTACCGCAAAGATCTCCGCCGACACCCCGGAGGAGGCGTACCGCATCTGCAAAATGTTTGAGGAAATGGTGCCTCAGTATCTCAAATACGTCAACGAAGAGCAGTATAACCGATATGAGCAGACCAACACCAGACAGCCTTTCTACATCACCGTAATTGATCAGGCGCGGCAGCCGGCTTCTCCGGATTCGCCGAAGGTGGCCCGCAATATGGTGCTTGGCGGGTTGGCGCTGCTTGTGGTGGCATATGTTGTATTTTTCCTGGTCTGTATTCTGGATAAAACCATTTACGGTGTGGATGAACTGAAGGAGTCGTTTACTGCCCCCGTGCTTGGCGAAATTCCGGAGTGGCGTCAGTCCGGTGAGAGCGAAAAGGAGATCCGGAAGGAAAAACGGGCAATGCGCCGCGGGTTGCGCAACAAAAAAACCATGGACAACCGCAACTATACGGATAGGCTTCTTTCCAAGCGGACATCCTTTGCCGTGACCGAGGCTTTCAAGGCGCTTCGTACCAATCTTGTTTATACCAGCAAAACCGGTGAAACGCCGGTGTTTGGCGTTTCCTCCGCATTCCCCGGCGCCGGGAAAAGTATCGTGACGGCGAACAGTGCCATTACCTTTGCCCAACTCGGCAAAAAGGTGTTGCTGATTGACGGCGACATGCGTTGCCCCGCGCAGTACAGCATTTTCGGTCTGGATAAAAAACATACCGGGCTTTCGGAGTATCTGGTCGGTATTGCGACGGATCCGTGCGGGGAGTGCCTGCAGCATACCGCGTTTGACGGGCTGGATGTCATCACCTGCGGAAAGCTCCCGCCCAACCCGGGTGAGTTGCTTGCTTCCGACCGGATGGGGCAGTTTTTGGCTATTGTCAAAGAGCGTTATGATTACATTTTTATCGACCTGCCTCCTATTTCCGAGACCTCGGATGCGGGCGTTCTTGCCGGATGCCTGACCGGCTATCTGCTGATCGTGCGCGCGGCGTATTCCAATATTCAGGCGGTGGCGGCATCGGTGGAGTCTCTGCAGGCGGTCAACGGCAAGATCATCGGGTTTATTGTCAACGATCTGCCGGGCAAGACCGGTTCTTACGGTTCCTACGGCGGAAAGCACGGCTATTACAGCAAGTATTCCCGCTATCAGGAGCAGGCACAGGAGGCGTCAAAAACCGAATCCTGAGGCAGGGCGGAAGATTCCCGCCCGTGAAAAATCGGGCAGGGGAACGGAGGCATTGCCATTCATGGAAAGCATCATCAGAAAGCATCACGCGGTGATTTACAGAATATCCCTGTGCGTGCTGTTTCTGATGATGCTTTTTTTGACCCGGCTGGAAACAGTGCGGATCGCGCCGGTCGCGGTAGCAGTGGTGTTGCTTTTGTCTGTCGGGCTGGCTGTTTTCCGCCGGGCGCGCCTTCTTGTTTTACCCTTTTTTCTTTTATGCGTTTCGCTGATTTTCTGTTATGATTCCTTTGCCGTATTTATTCGGTATCTTTGGCTCTTGCCGGTTTTTCTGATCGCGCTGGCAGTGCATATCATCCGCCTTTCCCCGAAATTTCTGCGGGGGAGGAGCTTTTATCCGCTGTGTGCGGTGGCGCTTGCGACAGTTCTTTCCGGCGCATGGGTAGTGACCGCCGCGGAGTATTTTTCGCCCGTGGCACTGTACTATACAATCGGTCTCGGACCGGGGCTGGTTTTCTTATACTGGCTCTTCAAAAACGAAATGCGGGAGAGGGGAGAAAACCGGGAGCTGGCACTGGATCTTGCCGCGCTCTCTCTGACGGTGACCGCGGTGGTGCTGGGATACCGCCTGCTGCACCTGCGTGATGCGTTTGCGCTCGGTTCCTTATCGGCTGTTCAGTGGAGCAATAATGCGGCAACCATGCTGCTGTTTTCCTTTCCGGCGGTGTTTGCGCTTGCCAAAAAGCATCCGGCATGGCTGCTTGCCGGGGGTGCCTCCGTGCTTGCCACGGTGCTGACAGGTTCACGCGGGGGGATTCTGTTTGCCCCGGTTCTGGCAATCTGCTGTCTGATCTGGCTGTGGGTTACGGAGGAGCGGGAGCATGTCATCCGCCGGTTGTGGTATCGTTTTTTCCTGTTTTTTGTTTTTGCGTGCGGGGTTTCCGTGTTCCTGCTGATTTGGGGAAACTGGACGAAGATAGATCTGCGTGTCACGGGCGATGTACGGGCAAAACTGTTTGCCCGCAGTTTTTCCGACTTCCGGGAAAGCCCGTTGTTCGGCAAGGGCTTTGCCTATCAGGGCAACGGGGACCTGTATCAGTCCAAGCAGGGGGGGATGAACTGGTTTCACATGTTTTTCCCTCAGATCATCGGTGCCATGGGGCTTTGCGGAATTTTTGCCTGGGGCTGGCAGCTTTTTGCCCGCGCGCGCCTTTCCTTTGCATGCCGGAAAGAGCCTGATTTTGTATTTGCCCTTTGCTATTTCGGTTTGTTTTTGATGTCACAGGTCAACCCCGGTGAGTTTTGCCCGGTTCCTTACGCGCTGAATGCCGTGCTTTTTATGGTGGCGCTGGAAAATACAGGGGCAGAAACCGCCGCGTTGAAATATAATGAAAAAGAACGACGGAGAAAGGAGAAAAAAGAAAAACCGCAAAAGCGGGCAGAAGAAGAGCGCCGGGCCGCACCGCGGTGACGAGGCGAGGGGAGTATCGAAAGATTCGGCGGATGCCCCTCCGGCAGAGCACACTGTCGTAACAGGTGACAAATATGCGGGCAACCGCAAAACAAATCACCGACCAAGCTGATGGAAACGGAGCCTTGTTTTTCTCCGTGTGTCCGTTTCCGGAAAGGTTTTGAATATTATGTGTGGTATCATAGGATACACCGGGTCGGCGGAGGCTACGCCGATCCTTCTGAACGGGCTTTCAACTTTGGAGTACCGCGGATATGATTCCGCCGGGATTGCCGTGCAGAAGGACGGCATTCAGATCGTGAAGGCGAAAGGCAGGCTCAGCCTGTTGGAGGAAAAACTGAAAGACCACGCGGAGCTTACCGCAGCACACTGCGGCATCGGGCATACCCGTTGGGCAACGCATGGGGAGCCTTCCGACCGTAACTCGCACCCGCACGCTACCGAAAATCTGGCATTGGTGCACAACGGGATCATTGAAAACTACGCGGAAATTGCCGCGTTTCTTGCGGAAAAAGGTTATACCTTTATCTCCGAAACCGATACCGAAACCGCCGCCAAGCTGGTGGATTACTATTACACCCTGACGCACGATGCCAAAAAGGCGATCTTCCGTTCGGTGGAACAGCTTCGCGGTTCCTACGCCTTCGGCGTGATTTTTAAAGATCTGCCGGACGTGATTTTTGCCATCCGCAAAGACAGCCCTCTGGTGGTTGCCACCACCAAGGACGGCGGCGTAATCGCCTCTGATGTGCCGGCAATCCTCGCACACACCAAGGATTATTACCGGCTGGATGAGGGCGTATTGGCGGTACTGACCCCCGGCGAGGTGCATTTTTATACCCATGACGGGAAAGAGACCGGGCAGAAGACCGAGCATGTGGACTGGAACGTAGAGGAAGCGCAAAAGGGCGGTTATCCGCACTTTATGATCAAAGAAATTTTCGAGGAGCCGGACGCCATCCGCCGCACGGTGGAGCCGCGTTTGCGTGACGGATTGCCGTATTTTGAAGTGCCCGCCCTTGACAGCGCGGACATCGGCAGATTTACCGCCATTCATATCGTTGCCTGCGGCACCGCGATGCACGCGGGGCTGATCGGCAAAAATATCATTGAGCGCCTTGCGCGCGTGCCGGTGAATGTAGAGGTGGCAAGTGAATTCCGCTACCGTGATCCGATTCTCGGCAAAAACGACCTGGTGATTCTGCTTTCCCAATCCGGCGAAACGGCAGACACGCTGGCGGCGTTGCGCCACGCCAAGGCTAACGGGGTATATACGCTGGCAATCGTCAATGTGATCGGCTCCTCCGTGGCAAGAGAGGCGGACAGCGTGCTGTACACCTGGGCAGGACCCGAAATTGCCGTGGCAAGCACCAAGGCGTACAGCGTACAGTGCGCGCTGCTTTATTTGTTTGCCATGAAACTCGCTACAGTACGGGGGCAAATGAGTGAGAGCGCCGTGCGGGATGTTTGCGCGAAACTGCTTTGCGACGTGCCGGAAGCCATTGCAAAAACCCTTGAAATGAGTGAAGAAATCCGTTCCTTTGCCGCCAAGGTGAAGGATGCAGAGCACCTGTTCTATATCGGGCGTAAGATCGACTGGGATCTTTGCACCGAGGGGTCGCTGAAACTCAAAGAAATTTCCTATATCCACAGCGAGGCATATGCCGCAGGGGAACTGAAACACGGCACGATTTCCCTCATTGTGGAGGGCACGCCCGTGGTGGCGGTCACCACAGCTTCCGACGTGTGTGAAAAGACGATTTCCGGCATCCGGGAGGTCAAATCCCGCGGGGCATGGGTATTGTCGGTCACTACCAAGGAGATTGCGGATCGTTTTCCGATCCCGTGCGACGCGCAGATCGTTCTGCCGGAGATTGACGAATTGCTGGCACCTTTTCCGGCGGTCACGGTGTTGCAGTTGCTGGCATATCACGTTTCGGCACTCAAAGGGCTTGACGTGGATAAACCGCGCAACCTTGCCAAATCGGTTACAGTGGAGTAAAAAACACCAAAATCCCCCCATATATGGGGGGATTTTTCTGCTTTTTACCGGGATAAAATTTGCAAAAAACTCTTGCAATTTGAAGAAAAGTGTCGTATGATAAAGGCACCGGGAAAACCGGAAACGAAATGCGGAGGTGAGAACATGGACGGCGGCAGTAGTTGTCAGAGTAGACCGTATACCCGTTTGCGTGCAGGCGAAGCGTTTTCCTGTCAGCGCGGAACGTCCGTGTTCTGCGCCCTTTTATAAGGAAAGCCATTGTCTGCACAGTCTCGCACGTGCCGGTGCGGGGATGGCTGACAATGGCATTTTTCTGTCATTTTTCAAAAACCCCCGCGCCTGCCGTGCCCCCAAAAAAGGAGGTGCCGACAATGCGCAAAAAGAAGAACATCAAAAATACAGAAGCGGCGGTCAGCGGACTGCTTTTGCTGAAAAAAGAGAACAACACCGCGAAAACTCATACCGTCCCCCCGGTAAAACCCTCTGCAACCCTCCCGAGCGGCAGGTATGACGAGGACGAGATCGGCAGCAGAATGTCGGAAAACTTTATTGCCATTCCGGCAGATGCCACCATCAAGGGCGCTATGACCAAACTGATCCGCGAGGCGGCGGAAAAGGACAATATTTCCACCCTGTTTGCGGTGGATGATACGGGCGTATTCTGCGGCGGAATCGATCTCAAAGATCTCATTGTAGCAAGAGAGGATACCCCTCTTGCCGAGATTACGGACGCCGCTTATCCGGTCGTTTACGCCAACGCTACGGTGGAGGAATGCGTGCCGCGCCTGGTCGGGTACTCCGAAGCGTCGGTGCCCGTGCTGGATGCGGGCGGGCGGCTTGCCGGGGTGTTGATCTCGCAGGAGTTTTTGCATGTCATGCGGGAGGAGTACGGAGAGGACTATGCCATGCTGGCAG
>URMC01000037.1 GCA_900548735.1 uncultured Eubacteriales bacterium
CAGTATCAGGTCACCGAAACGCGGATCCAGCACCATCAGGAGAAAATCGCGGATTCGGAAAAAAGCCTTGTCACGCGCCACGCGCGCCTTTCTGCCGAAGAGGAGGAGGGTGACCGCCGCCGCGCGGAAAAAGAGGAATACCGCAAAAAATACGACACGCTGAATACCGAGTATAACGAGATGGCGGAAAAGGCGCAGGGGCTTGCCAACCGCGCGATGGATCTGGCGGGCGAGATCGCCACGGCATTGGCGGACGTGGAGGAGCGCGAGAGCGAAGCCACCGACACCCGCGTGCAGATGCAGGTCATTGAAAACAGCAAGGTGACCGATGGCGATAAGGATAAAAGCATGACCGAGGAGATTGCGGGCTACCGCAAAATCTCCGAGGACCTGGAAGCACAGTGCGCCGCCAAAAAGAAAAGCGAGGACGAGTATCAGAAGCAGATCGACGAGTGCGCCGAAAAAGTGGCAGAAGCCGACGAAAAACTGGGCGCGCTGAACGTCCGGCGCGAAAAGCTGGAGGAGGCGGTGCGCGACTGCAAGATGGACGCCGACCTTGCCCGCCAGCGCATGGAGGCTTTCCGCGCGATGGAGGAGCATTTCGAGGGGTACCTCGGCAGCGTCCGCTTCGTGATGACCGCGTATGCCAGCGGGCGGATTACCGCGCGTGACGGCAGCCGGTGCGGCAAAATTTACGGCCCGCTTTCCAAAGTGATCTCCGTGGATGCCGACCATACCGCCGCCATTGAAGCGGCGCTCGGCGTCAACCTCCAACACATCGTGGTGGAGGACGAAAACGTGGTCAAAGCCGCCATTCATGCCCTGAAAGAAGCGCAGGCGGGCAGAGCCACTTTCTTCCCGATTTCCTCCATGCGCGGGCAAACGCCCACTGCCGAAATGGAGGAGGCAAAGCGCGGCGCCGGGTATATCGGCGTGGCATCCGACCTTGTGTCGTGTGATGATAAATTCCGCAATATCGTGTCCTCTCTGCTTGGCAGAACCGTGGTGTTTGACAATCTGGATCACGCCACCGAAACGGCGCGGCGCACGAAATACCGCGTGAAAATCGTCACGCTGGACGGGCAGATCATCAACGCGGGAGGCTCCTTTACCGGCGGCTCGGTCAAAAGCAATTCCGGGTTGCTTTCCCGTTCGGGCGAGATCAATACCCTGAAAGAAAAACTGAAGGACCTGACCGAGGAGCTGGAGGGCTATCAGAGCGAACTGAAAGAACTTGCCGCCACCATCGAAACGCTGGATAACGAGCGTTTTGACGCGGACAGCCGCCGCCAACTGCTTGCGGCACTGCAAGGCTCCGAGAGCACGGCGCTGGCAGGCTTGCAGGCAAAACTGGACGCCAACAACGCCCTGATTGCCAAGCTGAATGACGATTTTGAGGCGCTTTCCCGCCAGCGCGCCGGATATGACGACGCCTTGGAACGCCTTTCCATCCGCGAAAAGGAACTGCGCCATCAGATCGCCGAAATCAGCGAACTGCGTGCCGCCAAAGATGTGGAGCGCAATGCGATACTGGACGAAAAGACTGCCTTGGAGCAGGAAATGACCGCCCGGTATATCGACATCAGCGCCGCGAAAAAGGATATGGAAACGGCGGAGCATTACATTGCCGACTCCGAGGCGCGCGCCGCCGAAATCCGCGAGGAAATCCGCTCCATTGAAGAGGGGATCGTTGCCCTGAAACAGGCGATTGCGGACGAGCGCTCCCGTCAGGAGGCAAACCGCAATACTTTTGCGGAGGGCGAGCGGGTGCTTTCCGACCTGCAAAGCCGCCATAAACTGCTGACCGATAACGATATGGCGTTTGAGCACAAGCTCTCGGACATCAACGAAAAACTGAAAAACAAAATGGCGGAGCGCGAAAATATTTTCCGTGCGCACACCAAAAACGAAAACCGCCTGATGGGTCTTCGGGAAGAGCAGGACAAGCTGACCAACCGCTTCTATGAGGAATACGAGATGTCTCGCAACGACGCGCTCTCGCTCGGCTATGAGCCGCTGAAACCGGAGGAACGCGAAGAAGCGGCGGCATTACAGGTCAGTTGCCGCAACCGCCTGCGTGCCATCGGCAACGTGGACCTGGACGCGGTCAATAAGTATAAAGAAGTGAAGGAGCGGTATGATTATCTCGCGGGTCAGATTGCGGATATGACCACCGCAAGGGACGACCTGCAAAAGATTATCCGGGATCTCGAAAAGGAAATGCGCACCGCGTTTCTGGAGACCTTCAATCAGATCAACATCAATTTCAACCGCACGTTTTCGGAGCTGTTCGGCGGCGGCAACGCGGAACTGTCGCTCTCCGACCCCGAGGATGTGCTGACCTCCGGCATTGAAATCAAGGCGGCGCCCCCCGGCAAGATCATCAAAAATCTGGTGCAGTTGTCGGGCGGCGAGCAGTCGTTTATTGCCATTGCCCTGTTCTTTGCCATTCTGCAGGTCAACCCCACGCCGTTCTTTATCCTTGACGAGATTGAGGCGGCGTTGGACGAAGTCAACGTGGCGCGTTTCGCCGCATACATCAAGCGTTATTCGCTGGATACCCAGTTCATTCTCATCACGCACCGGCGCGGCACCATGGAGGCGGCAAACCGCCTGTACGGCGTCACTATGCCGGAGCACGGCATCTCCAAGGTGCTGGCGCTGGATGTGAAGTCGGTTTCCGGCAAACAGGAAGGAGACGATTGGGATGGGATTTTTAGCCAAGCTACGTGAGGGGCTTTCCAAAACCAAGCGGGCGATTTTCGGCAAGATTGACGCCCTGCTCAAACACTTTGTCAAGGTGGATGAAGATCTGCTTGACGAGCTGGAGGAACTGCTGATCACCTCGGACGTGGGCGTTACCGCCACCGAGGAGATTCTGGATCGCCTGCGTGAGGAAATCAAAGAGGGGCGCCTGAAAGAGCCCGAACAGATCAAGGGCGTGTTGCGCGAGATCCTGCAGGAAATGATCGGGGAGGGTGAGCCGTTGCATCTGGACACCGTTCCGTCCGTGATATTGGTGATCGGGGTCAACGGTGCGGGCAAAACCACCTCCATCGGCAAAATTTCCAACCGGCTGAGAAAAGCGCACAAAAAAGTGGTGGTTGCCGCCGCAGATACCTTCCGTGCCGCCGCCATTGACCAGCTTGCCGTGTGGTGCGAACGGTCGGGTGCGGAACTGGTGAAACAGCAGGAGGGCGCCGACCCCGCCGCCGTGGTGTATGACGCGATTCAGTATACCAAGAAAAAGGGGGCGGACGTGCTGATTATCGACACGGCAGGGCGCCTTCACAACAAGAAAAATCTGATGGACGAGTTGGCAAAAATCAACCGCGTCATCGGGCGGGAGCTGCCTGACGCCGCGCGGGAAAATCTGCTGGTGCTGGACGCCACCACCGGTCAGAACGCGATCCTGCAGGCAAAGGAATTCAGCCGCGCCGCCGAGATTACGGGGCTGGTGCTCAATAAACTGGACGGCACCGCCAAGGGCGGCATCGTGCTTTCCATCCGCAAGGAGCTGGGGTTGCCTGTGAAGTTTGTGGGCGTTGGCGAGAAGATTGACGACATGCAGGAGTTTGACGCGGCGGAATTTGTGGAAGCGCTCTTTTCCGAGGATGACGAGAAATGAAAAAATACGTGATTGTGCTGGCATCCCGCAACAAAAATAAAGTGCGGGAGTTGGAAGCACTGCTTTGCGCCGAGCTCGGCGATGTGATTGAGCTCCGCTCGCTGGACGATGTGGGCATCACCGGGGAGATTGAGGAGAACGGGCAAACCTTTGCCGAAAACGCGATGATCAAGGCGGAAGCGGCGGCAGCCTCCGGTTTTATGGGGCTGGGGGATGACTCCGGGCTTGTGGTGCCGGCGCTGAATATGGAGCCGGGCGTGTATTCCGCCCGCTACGCAGGGGAGCACGGCAATGACGCGGCAAACAACGCCCTGCTTTTGAAAAACCTGCAGGGCAAATCCGACCGCACGGCGGCGTTTATCTGCTCGCTGGCGCTCGCATTTCCGGACGGGAGCGCACCCATCCGCGCCAACGGCGCGGTGGAGGGGGAAATCCTTTGCGCACCGCGCGGGGAAAACGGCTTCGGCTACGACCCGCTGTTCTGGGTGGATCCCATGGGCAAAACCATGGCGGAAATGACCCCGGAAGAAAAAAACGAAATCAGCCACCGCGGCGCCGCCGTGCGGCAGTTTGCAAAGAAATTTGCCCGCCGGATGGGGCTTGTCGAGGATGACGGCTGAAAAGGAGAACTATGTTAAACAGCAAACAACGCGCGCAACTCCGCGCGCTTGCCTCCAAGGAAGATACCATTATGCAGATCGGCAAAAACGGCTTGCCGGATACGCTGATTGCCACGGTCAACGACGCGCTGGAAGCAAGGGAACTGATCAAACTGAAAGTGTTGGAAACGTGCGGGTTTTCGGTGCGTGACGCGGCGGAAGAACTGGCGGCGGCGTGCCACGCCGAGGTGGTGGCGACCATCGGCACCAAACTGATTCTTTACCGTGAGTCCGCTACCAAAAAGAAGATTGAGCTATGCTGAACGGGCAGACGCGCATCGGCATCTACGGCGGCACGTTTGCCCCCCCGCACGAGGGGCACGTGGCGGCGGCAAAAGAGTTTTTGCGGCAGATGCAACTGGACCTTCTGTATATCATCCCGGCGGCGATCCCCCCGCATAAACAGATTGACGCGGCGGACGACCCGGAGCGCCGTCTTGCCATGTGCCGGCTGGCGTTTGCGGGCATCCGCGGGGCGCTGGTCAGCGATATGGAGATTGCGCGGGGCGGCAAAAGTTATACCGTGGATACCCTGCGGGCGCTTTCCGCGCCCGACCGGCGGCTTTTCCTGCTGATGGGCACCGATATGATGCTGACACTGGACGAGTGGCGGCAGCCGGAAGAAATTTTCCGCCTGTGCTACCCGGTGTATATCCGGCGGGAAGAAGACCCCGCCAATGACGCGCGGATTGTGGAAAAAAACAACCTGTACCTGCAAAAATACGGCAAAATCGTGCGCAAACTGCCGGCTGACGTGATCGAAATTTCCTCTACCGAGATCCGGCGGCGCACGGCGGCGGGCGAATCGCTTTCCGGCGTGGTGCCGGGCGCGGTGGAAGCCTATATCCGGGAGAATCATCTGTATGGCGCAAAATGAGAAGTCAGAACGCTTTGATTTCGGCGCGACCGCGCGTGAGAGGCTGGCGGCAGAGGTGCAAAAACGCCTTTCTCCCCGCCGTTTCGCGCATACAAAGGGCGTGGAGGAGACCGCCGCGGCAATGGCGGCGCTCTACTGTCCCGAAAAAGAGGAGATGCTGCGCGCGGCGGCGCTGTTGCACGATGTGACCAAGGAACTGCCGCAGGAAGAGCAGAAAGAAATTCTCGCCCGCCACGGGGTGACCCTGCGGGCGGACGAAGCGGCGGCGCCGGAGGTACTGCACGGGATGACGGCGGCGCTGATCATTCCGGAGGAGTTTCCCACCTTTGCCGCGCCGGAGCTGATTTCGGCAGTGCGCTGGCACACTACGGGCTGTGCCGGGATGAGCCTGACGGACGCGATCATCTGCCTTGCCGACACGATCGAGCCGGGGCGCGCTTACCCCGCCTGCGTGGCACTGCGGAACCGCTTTTTCGGCGCTCACCCGGAGCAAATGGAGCCGGTGGCGCGCGCCGGATGGCTGGCGCGGGTTCTGCTGGACTCACTGGAGGGTACACTCACCTCCCTTGCGGAACGGGGCAAGCCCGTTTCACGGGATACGGAGAAAACCGTGCGCTGGTTAAAACAAGAAAATAATCCTTTTTGGGGGAAATGATATGGAATTTGATTTTGAACACTGGGCGGAGCTGCCAAGCCTTGCCGAGGCGGACGCCAAGACCCTTGCCGAAACCGCAAGAGATGTTCTGGACGCGAAAAAAGCGCGGGATATTGCCGTGCTTGCCGTGGCAGACCGCAGTGATATTACCGACTATCTGGTGCTTGCCAGCGCAACTTCCGCTACACATGTGAAAGCGCTTGCCGGGGAACTGACCTATCGCTTGGGTCAGCGCGGCGTGCCGTGCCTGCATGAAGACGGGCGTGACGCACGAAACTGGCAGATCGTGGATTTCGGAACCGTGATGGTGCATATTTTCGACCGCGAGGCGCGGGCGTTTTATAACCTGGACAAACTGTATAAAAGCGCTGAAGAGCCGACCGACAGCGCGGAGAAGTGAGGAGCAATATGAAGTATAATTTTGCCGAAATCGAGAAAAAGTGGCAGGAAAAGTGGGAGGCGGCAAAGGTCTTTCACGCAAAAGATCTGTCCGATAAAAAGAAGTTTTACGGGCTGGTGGAGTTTCCGTACCCCTCCGGCGCCGGCATGCACGTGGGGCACATCAAGGCGTATTCGGGGCTGGAGGTCATCAGCCGCAAGCGCCGGATGGAGGGGTATAACGTCCTTTTTCCCATCGGGTTTGACGCGTTCGGTCTTCCGACCGAGAACTACGCCATCAAAACCGGCATTCACCCGCGGCAGGTGACCGACCGCAACATTGCGCGGTTTACCGAGCAGTTGAAGCGCGTGGGCTTCTCCTTTGACTGGGATCGCGTGATCGACACCACTGAGGAGAAATACTATCGCTGGACGCAGTGGATCTTCCTCAAAATGTTTGAAAACGGGCTGGTTTTCCGCGATACGGCGCTGGTCAACTACTGCCCCTCCTGCAAAGTGGTGCTTTCCAATGAGGATTCGCAGGGCGGCAAGTGCGACATCTGCAAGAGCGATGTCGTTCAGAAATCCAAGGACGTGTGGTATCTGCGCATTACCGCTTATGCCGACCGGCTGCTCAAAGGGCTTGACACGGTGGATTACCCCGCCAATATCAAACAGCAGCAGATCAACTGGATTGGCAAAAGCACCGGCGCGTTTGTCAACTTCAAGCTCTCCGGCACCGACGATACGCTCCGCATTTACACCACCCGCCCGGACACCCTGTTCGGCGTGACCTTTATGGTTATCGCGCCGGAGCACCCGGTGCTGGAAAAATACCGCGCGCGCCTGACCAATGCGGAAGCGCTGGACGCCTACCGCGCGGAGTGCGCCAAAAAGACCGAATTTGAGCGCACGCAGATGAACAAAGACAAGACCGGTGTGCGTGTGGAGGGGCTTTGCGCCGTACACCCGCTCACGGGCAAGGAGATTCCGATTTATATTTCGGACTACGTGATGATGGGCTACGGCACGGGCGCGATTATGGCAGTGCCCGCGCATGACGAGCGCGACTTTGCCTTTGCCCGCAAATTCGGCATCGACGTGGTGGAGGTCATCAAGGGCGGCGACATCGAAAAAGAAGCCTACACCGGCGATGGCGAGATGATCAACTCCGAATTTCTCAACGGCTACACCAACAAAAAGGACTCCATTGCGCGTATGATTGAGGAGCTTTCCGCGCGCGGCATCGGCGAGGAGGGCGTGCAGTACAAGATGAAGGACTGGGCGTTCAACCGCCAGAGATACTGGGGGGAACCCATCCCGATCGTGCACTGCAAGCATTGCGGCATGGTGGCGGTGCCTTATGAGGAGTTGCCGTTGCGTCTGCCCAAAATGGAGAATTTTGCCCCCGGAGAGGGCGGGGAATCGCCGCTTGCCAAGATTGAGACGTTTGTCAACTGCAAGTGCCCCAAGTGCGGCGCGCCTGCCAAGCGCGAAACCGATACCATGCCCCAGTGGGCAGGCTCTTCGTGGTACTATCTGCGCTATATCGATCCGAGGAACGAAAACGCGCTTGCCGACCCCGAAAAGCTGAAATACTGGCTGCCTGTAGACTGGTATAACGGCGGAATGGAGCATGTGACAAGGCACCTGATTTACAGCCGCTTCTGGCACAAATTCCTGTATGACATCGGCGCCGTGCCGACCGAGGAGCCGTACGCCAAGCGTTCGGCGCAGGGGTTGATTCTGGGGCCGGACGGGCAGAAAATGTCCAAATCCCGCGGCAACGTGGTAGACCCCAATGACGTGGTGGCGGAATATGGCGCGGACACGTTGCGCGTCTATATCCTCTTTATGGGCGATTACGGTTCTGCCGCCCCGTGGTCGGAGAGCAGTATGCGTGGGTGCAAACGGTTTCTCGAGCGTGTGGCGGCGCTGACCGACAAGGCGACCGGGCACGGCGTAACCGCGGCGCTGGAAAGCGCATTCCATAAGACCGTGAAAAAAGTTTCCTCCGATATTGAAGAAATGAAGTTCAATACCGCCATCGCGGCAATGATGACCCTGCTCAACGACATTGACGCGGCAGGCGCGCTGACCGTGGACGAGCTGGGGACGCTGACGCGTCTGCTTTGCCCCTTTGCCCCGCACCTGTGCGAGGAAATCTGGGAGAAGATCGGCGGCGAGGGTTTCTGCTCGCTGGCGCCTTTCCCCACGTATGACGAGGCAAAGACTGTGGATAGCATGGTGGAGATCGCAGTGCAGATCAACGGCAAGTTGCGCGGCGTGGTGATGTGCCCCAAGGACGCGACCAAAGAGGAAGCACTCAGCCTTGCCAAGGCGGACGAAAAGGTTGCCGCGGTGCTGGAGGGGAAGACCCTGATCAAAGAAATTGTGGTGCCGGGCAAGATCGTGAATCTGGTCGTGCGTTGAAAATTTCAAAAAAAGGGTATTTTGCTCTTGACAGGCAGATAAAAATCGTGTATAATAAACAAGGATATTAGGTGTACACCGCGAGGGGGGGGAAAACAAAATGGCAGAAGTGAAACTGAAAGAGGGCGAGACCCTTGACAGTGCTCTTCGTCGGTTCAAGCGCCAGTGCGCCCGTTCCGGTGTCCTTGCCGAACTTCGCAAGAGAGAGCATTACGAAAAGCCGAGCGTAAAGCGGAAGAAGAAGTCCGAAGCGGCGCGCAAACGCAAGTATAAATAATCCGAAAACAAAAGCCACCGGAACGGTGGCTTTTGTTTTTTGCCTTAATATCAGTTGAGGTCCCTGGCGGATGTCCGCACAACCCCAAAGGCCCCCTTGTGTAAAGGGGCTGGCGCGACAGCGCCTGAGGGATTGTTTGGCTTAGACTTTTTGCCTAATAAGCGGGAGGGGAAACCCCTCCCCTACGGAATTTAGTTTTTGTTGGGTTGGCGGGCGACCAATGGTCGCCCCTACAATAAAGTTGAGCATGTTCGCCCAAAGCGCCGCGTCAGCCTGCAAGCCGCACCGCAGGTGCCGCCAGCCATTCAGCCGCACCGCAGGGCTTTTTTTGAAAAACTCTTTTCAAATTCCCTAAAATATGCTATAATCATAAAGATAGAAACCACACAGAAAGGGGGCGGGCGCTTGGAGGATTTTTCAAACTTTCCCATCCTTGCCAAAATCAATTCTCCGGACGACGTAAAAGCCCTCCCTGAAAAAGAATTGCCGGATCTCGCGCGCGAAATCCGCGAATATTTGGTATACCGCGTGGGGGAAAACGGCGGGCACCTTGCCTCCAATCTCGGCGCGGTGGAGCTGACAATGGGGATCCACCGGGTGTTTTCCTCCCCCCGTGACCACATCATTTTTGACGTGGGGCACCAAAGCTATGTGCACAAACTGCTGACCGGGCGCAAAGAGGAGTTTGACACTCTGCGCCAACCCGGCGGCATTTCCGGGTTCCCCCGGCGGGAGGAAAGCGCGGCGGACGCGTTTGGCGCGGGGCACAGTTCTACCGCCATTTCCGCCGCGGTCGGCATGGCGGAGGCGGAGCGCCTCCGTGGCAGTGACGCCTATACCGTTGCCGTGGTCGGGGACGGGGCGCTGACCGGCGGGCTTTCTTACGAGGGGCTGAACAACTGCCGCCGCAACCTGCGCCTGATTATCATTCTCAATGAAAACGAGATGTCCATTTCCCGCAACCAGGGGCGCCTGGCGGGGCATATTTCGCACCTGCGCTCCTCCCGCAAATATCTGAAAACCAAAGAATTTACTTCCAGCGCCCTGCGGCACGTGCCGTTGCTCGGCAAGCCGATTTACAACACTATCCGCTGGTTCAAACGCCGGGTCAAACACCTGTTTTACGGCGAAAACTTTTTTGAACATATGGGCGTGCGGTATTTGGGACCCGTGGACGGCAACGACCTTGACAGCGTGATCGCGTGTTTGGAGCACGCAAAGCGCTTGTCGTGCAGTGTAATTCTGCACGTGAAAACCAAAAAGGGGAAGGGCTATGCCCCGGCAGAGGAAGCCCCCGGCAAATACCACGGGCTTGCCCCGCGGGGCGCCGCAACCCCCGAAAAAACGTTTTCCGCCGTGTTCGGCGAGACCCTGACCGCCCTTGCCGCGGGTGACCCCCGCGTGATCGGCATTACCGCTGCCATGAGCGACGGCACGGGGCTGACGCCGTTTGCCAAAACTTTCCCCTCCCGCTTTTTCGATGTCGGCATTGCGGAGGGGCACGCCGTGACCTTTGCCGCAGGGCTTGCCGCCGCGGGTGAGCGCCCAGTGGTGGCGGTCTATTCCACCTTTTTGCAACGCGCTTATGACAATATCCTGCACGACGTGGCACTGCAACGCCTGCCGGTGCTGTTCTGCATTGACCGCGCAGGGCTCAACCTGCATGACGGCGTGACCCATCACGGCATTTTTGATGTGGCAATGCTTTCGGCTCTGCCCGATTTCCGGATTTTTGCGCCGGTCACGTTTGCGGGGCTTCGCCGTTCGATGGAACTGGCGCTTGCCGGCGGCGCGCCCGCCGCGGTGCGCTACCCTTGCGGGGGAGAGGAACCGGAGATTCTTTCCGTGTTTTATAAAACGCCCGCAGGCGACCCCGGTGTGCGTGTGTGGCAAAACGGCGAGAAGCCGGACGTGACGGTGGTGACCTACGGCAGAATTGTGACCGAGGCGCTGGCGGCGGCAAAAACACTTGCCGAAAAGGGCGTGGCAGTGCGGATTTTGCTGTGCGAGGTCGTTTCCCCCGCCGCGGCAGTGACAAAAGAATTGCAACCCCAAATCGCTGGGCGTGCCGTACTCTTTTTGGAGGAGGGCGTGTTGCACGGCGGCTTTGCGGAGAATGTTTCTGTGGAATTGGCGGAGCACGGCATGCAGAAGCCTTTCCGTATTTTAGCGATTGAAAACGGATTTTGCCCCCTTGCCAAAGGGCAAACGCCTGCGGGCGCCGCAGGGATTGACGCGGCGGCAATCGTGGGTGCTGTCAATGAACTGATCAATGATAAAGGAGAAGAAAAATGATTCGGATTGAACGTACATCGGTAATGAATATGGAAAACGCCATCCGCGGCGCACGCAACCCGATGAACAGCTGGGCGCGTATGGACAGCGGCTATGACGAAAACGGCAACTTTGTGCTGGGCGCAAACGACCTCGACCTTGCCAAGCGCCTCGCGCGCGCGGGGAGCGATCACCGCAAATTTCTGCGGCAGATTTTTGTGTCGGTGGACATCACCGCGCCGCTTTATTGGTGGAAAGAGTTTGATACCTACAAGGTAGGTACGGTGGCAAATTCCTGCTCCACGATGCACCGGGTGCACTCCAAAACTTTTACCAGAGACGATTTTTCGCACGATCGGCTGGACGAGGGCGGGCTTGCCGCGCTGGATACGCTGATTGCCTATCTGGAAGCGGAACGGCAGAAATTTGTGGCGGACAAGACCGACCGGCAAAGCTGGCACAACATCATTCAGCTTCTCCCGTCTTCCTATAATCAGATGCGCACCGTGTCGCTGAACTATGAAAATCTGATCAACATTTACTATGCCCGCCGCAATCACAAACTGGCGGAGTGGCACACCCTGTGCGACTGGATTCTGACCCTGCCGTATGCTACGGATCTGATTGCCGTGAAGGGCGAGAGCAAAGAAGGGTAATATGGCGCAAGGAAACAATCACGAACGGTTAAAACGCCTGGTGCGCACCGCGCTGTTTGCGGCGCTTTTGTGCCTGCTTTCCCCAATGGTCATTCCCATCAAACCCATCCCGATCTCGCTGGGGCTGTTTGCGGTTTTGCTGACCGGCGCGATGCTGGACTTTCCGGACGGCGCCGCGGCGACCCTCCTGTATCTGTTTCTCGGCGGCATCGGCTTGCCGGTGTTTTCGGGCGGCGGGGCAGGTTTCGGCGTGCTGATCGGTCCCACGGGCGGGTATCTTTGGTCGTATCCGCTGGTGGCACTGCTGGTCGGTTTCGGCACGAAGATTCTTTTCCGTAAAATGGCGGAAAAGAAACTGATCCGGCAGATGCTGGGCGTGTTTCTCCTCACCCTGCCGGGCGTGCTTCTTTGCTACGTTGCCGGCACGGCGCAGTATATGATCATCTCCGGCGCGGCGCTCCGCCCGGCGCTTGCCGGTTGCGTGCTGCCTTTTATCCCGATTGACCTTTGCAAATGCCTTGCCGTAGCCATCATCACCCCCCGCGTGCGCGCGGCGCTGTAAGGCATATCATAGCACAGGCGGGCGGTTTCGGATTTCATTTTAATCCGAAACCGCGCGGAGCATGAGGAAATCGCAAAATATATTTCGGAAAACCCGTACCGCCGGCAGGAGGATGAACTGCATCCGTAAAAAAAGAAGCCCCATATCGGGGCTTCTTTTTTATTTTTCATTACCGAGCGGCTTTGACAGCGGCTTTGGTGCCGAAGTAGATCATCTTACCGGAGCGTTTGAATACCCAGTTGGAATCCTCGTCCTTATTGTTTTTCTTCTCTTCATCGGATTTGCTGGTTACTTTTTCCTCGGCGGTCTTTGCGGAATTCGCGTCGGTGAAGTAAATGATCGTTATGGTTTCAACGGTGGTTTTGTCATCTTTCGTTTCGGTTTTGGTGCCGGTAACAACACTGTCCACACCCTTAATGCCAAGGGCAGCCAGACCGGCAGCGCCAAGCAGATCGCTCTTGAAGGCGGTGTAGCCGTTTTCTTTCAGAGCGGCCAGAGCGTCCTCGGCTTTTGCAGCGGGTGCGCAGGAAGCGAGCGTCGCACAAAGCATCACGGCGACGAGGGAAAGGCAAAGAATTTTTGCAAAGGTTTTCATTTTTCATCCTCCAAGATGTATTTGTCGGCGGTCTCCCGCGGACTGATAACATTATATCACACTGCTGTCACAAAATCAACACAGGAAATGAAATTTGAACAGATTTTTATTTTTTGTTCCATGTCGTGCCTGCGGCGGTGTCCGTCAGGATGATTCCTTTTTCGGCAAGTTCCGCGCGGATACGGTCTGCCTCGGCGTAGTTTTTCGCTTTTTTCGCCGCCGCGCGCGCGTCGATTGCTTCCTCGATGGCGCGGATTTCCGGGTCGGCGGAGTACACGCGCTCGCCCTCGTGTGAGAGCGCTTTTTCGGCGTTTTCCTTCGCCAGTCGGTCTGCCGCCTGCAAAAGCCCCAGGCACAGTACGCTGTCAAAATCGGCGATTGCCGCGCGCTTGGTGGCGGTGTTGGTGTTTGCTTTGAGCACGTCGTAAAGCGCGGTCACGGCAAGGGAAGTGTTGAGGTCGTTATCCAGTGCGGCGCGGAATTTCGCCTGCAATTCTGCCAGCGCCGCCGCGTCCACGGTCTCGTTTTCCTCTTTTTTCAGCGCCGCGATCTTTGCTACCAGCTTGTTGTAGGTCACTGCCGCGTTGTCCAGGTTCTCATAGGAGAACACCAGTGACCGGCGGTAGTGCGATTGCAGGCAGAACAGGCGATAGACCAGCGGGTCGTAGCCCTTTTCTTCCAACAGCGACACCGTCAGAAACTCGCCCTTGGATTTGGACATCTTGCCGGAGTTGGTGTTCAGATGGTGCACGTGCATCCAGTAGTTGCACCACTTGTGCCCCAGATATGCCTCGCTTTGCGCAATCTCATTGGTGTGATGGGGGAAGGCGTTGTCAATCCCGCCGCAGTGAATATCCAGCCGCTCGCCCAAGTGCTTCATACTGATGCAGGAGCACTCGATGTGCCAGCCGGGGTAGCCAAGCCCCCACGGGCTTTCCCATTTCAGTTCCTGATCTTCAAATTTGGATTTGGTAAACCACAGCACAAAGTCGGTCTTGTTGCGCTTGTTGCCGTCCGCCTCCACGCCCTCGCGCACGCCCACGGCAAGGTCATCCGCCGAGAAGTCGTTGAATACGTAGTATTCTTTCAGCTTGGAAGTATCAAAATAAATGTTTCCGCCCGCCTCATAGGCATAGCCCTTTTCAATCAGCGCCGAGATCACCTTGATGAAGTCGGCAATGCAGTGGGTTGCCGGTTCCACCACGTCCGGGCGGCGGATGTTCAGTTTTTTGCAGTCCTCAAAAAAGCAGTCGGTGTAATATTTGGCAATCTCCATCACGGTTTTGTGCTCGCGCTTCGCGCCTTTGAGCATTTTGTCCTCGCCGGTGTCGCCGTCACTGGAAAGATGCCCCACATCGGTAATGTTCATCACACGTTTTACGTCATAGCCGAGGTAGCGCAGATACCGGTCGAGAATATCCTCCATAATATAAGTGCGAAGGTTCCCGATGTGGGCAAAATGGTAGACCGTGGGGCCGCAGGTATACATTTTGACCTTGCCCGGCTCCACCGGCACAAATTCTTCTCTTTGGTGGCTTGCGGAATTATAAAGAATCATTTTATTTCTCCTTTTCGGGTGTCTTTTCTGCTTCCTTGATGATTTTTTCCAGCTCCGTGACGCGGTGGCGCAGTTTCTTTACTTCTGTCTCCACGGGGTCCGGAATGTGAATCTGATCCAGGTCGTTTGCGGTGCGCCGCCCCTTCACGCGCACCACGTGCGCGGGGATGCCGACGGCGGTGCTGTCCTCCGGGATGTCTTCCAACACCACGGCGCCCGCCGCAATTTTGGCGTTGTCCCCGATGGTGAGGGGACCTAAAATTTTCGCGCCGGCGCCCACCATCACATTGTTGCCGAGCGTGGGGTGGCGTTTGCCCACATCCTTGCCGGTGCCGCCCAGGGTCACGCCCTGATAGATGGTGCAGTTGTCGCCGATTTCGGCGGTCTCCCCGATGACCACCCCGGCACCGTGGTCGATCACCAGCCCCTTGCCGATTTTTGCGGCAGGGTGAATTTCAATCCCGGTAAAGAACTTTGCACACTGACTGACCGCCCGTGCCGCAAAGGCGTGTCCGCGCTCGTACAGTGCGTGAGAAGCGCGGTGCGCTAAGCGCGCGTGCATCCCGGAGTAGAGAAGCAGCACTTCCGCGTCGCTTTTGGCGGCGGGGTCACGCTGGCGGAAAGCCGCCACGTCCTCCCGGATTTCCGAAAGCAGGCGCGTGCCGCGCGCCCGCAGGGGCTTCGTGGCGCGCCGAACGGTCTTGACCGCCGCGCCGCCCGTGTCCAGCAGGGCGTCCCATAAATGTTTCATAAAAAACCTCCCAAGTGTCAAAAAACCTCTGTACCCAAAAGGTACAGAGGCGCTTTCGCACGGTTCCACTCTGTTTCGGGGTTTCCCCCCTCAAGCCGCGATGGCGGCAACCCTTAACGCGGGCAACGTCACCGGCTACTGCTTGCGGTTCGCCGTTGCGTCTCACGGGTGCACATTCACCGCGGGTGATATGCCGCTCACAGCCAAGGCGGCACTCTCTTTGCTCCTCCCGCCGGTTTTTCTCCCGGTCACAGACTTTAGCCTGACAGGAAATATCCGAACCCGGTTCTCGCGGGCGGATTTCTTATCAAGCTGCGTTAAAATACTCGGGAATATAAAATATTCCCTGC
>URMC01000038.1 GCA_900548735.1 uncultured Eubacteriales bacterium
GTTACCCACGCGCACGAGGATCACTATGCGGGCTTTTCGGTGCTGAACGGCAGTATTTTTGACCTTTATGAGTGCGGCACCATCATCGATTTTGCCATGACCAACCAGGAGGACAAGGGCACCTCCAATATGTACGGGCGGTATCTCATGGAGCGCGAGGACGAGGTGCGCGCGGGCGCTACCCACTACACCGCCGCCGAGTGCGCCAGCGACCCTGCCAAAAACAACTTTGACCTTGGCAACGGCATCACCATGCAGATTCTCGACAGCAAATACTATACCGAAAAATCTTCTACCGAAAACAATTATTCGGTCTGCACCCTCTTTACTTACGGCTCCTACCAATACCTCTTTACCGGCGACCTGGAAGAGGACGGGGAGGAAGCGCTGGTGGAGCGCAACACACTCTCCAAAGTCAACCTGTACAAAGCAGGGCATCACGGCTCCAAAACCTCCTCCTCCGAGGCACTGCTCTCGGTAATTCAACCCGACATCGTTTGCATTTGTTGTTGCGCGGGCAGCCCGGAATATACAAAAAACGATGCCAATCAGTTCCCCACACAGGATTTTGTGGATCGCATTGCCCCGTATACCGACAAAATCTATGTCACCACCCGGTGCGTCGATTATAAAGCGGGAACCTTTGACTCTATGAACGGCAATATCGCCGTAGTGACCGACCGCACCGGTATTCGCGTGATCTGCTCCGCAGACGACCGGGTGTTGCGGGAATGGGAATGGTTCCGGAAACACCGCACCATGCCGGCGGCATGGGAGAAAGCCGCGTAACACGTGAAGGAAAATACTTTTTTGCAAAGCGGACAGCCAAAAAGCGGCACGCGCGGCGGGTTGCTTTGTATGCTGCTGTCGATGGTTTATTTTACCAGCTACCTGACGAGACTGAATTTTGCCGCCGTTACGGCGGAGCTGACGGCGGAATCCACCGGGATTCTGACCAAAACAGAAGCCGGCACCATTACCATGGCGCTGTTTATCGCCTATGGCGCGGGGCAGATTGTCAGCGGAATCATGAGCGACCATTTCCGCCCGGAGCGGGTGATCTGCGCGGGGTTTCTTCTTGCGATGGGGTGCAATATCCTGATGCCGATTGCCGCCGGGAAAACGGCGCTGATGACGGCAATCTGGGGCGTAAACGGCTTTGCGCAGGCGTTCTTCTGGCCGCCGATGGTCAAACTGATGTCGATTTATTATGATGAAGCCGGCTATGCGCACTGCAACTGGGCAGTGAGCGTGGCGGCGCACCTTTCCACCATTGTCATTTACATCGCGGTGGCGGGTTGCGTCAGATACCTCAACTGGCAAAGCGCCTTTTGGGGCGCGGCGATTCTGGCGGCGCTGGCGCTGGCAATCTTTGCGGTCGGCTTTGCGGTGTTCCGCAAAACCGCGGTGCCCGTGGTGGCTATCGGGGTGATCCCCGCCGCAAAAGAAAAAGAAGGAAGCGGCGCCGCACCGCGCCTGTTCCCCCTGTTTTTCAGCACCGGAACGGTGTTTATTCTGATTGCCATTATGGCGCAGGGGTTCCTTAAGGACGGTGTGCAGAACTGGCTGCCCAACTTCTTTACCGAGGTGTTTACCTTCTCCTCCTCCGGGGCGATTCTTTCCAACACGGTGTTGCCGATCTTCAATATTATTGTCGTGTCGCTTGCCACCGTGCTGTACCAAAAGGTCTTCCGGCATGAGTTGCGCGAAGCGCTGGTGTTTTTCGGCGTGGTGGTGGTGTGCAGTATCCTGCTTTCCCTCCTCATGGGCAAATCCGCCGTGCTGTGCCTGGTGCTGGCGGCGCTGATCACCGGCTGTGCCCACGGGGTCAACCTGATGCTGATCAGCTTTGTGCCGCGGCGCTTTGCCGGCACGGGTAAGGTATCGCTGGTGTCCGGCATTCTCAACGCCTGCACGTATATCGGCTCCGCCACCTCCTCTTACGGCGTGGCGGCGGTTGCCACAAAGCTCGGTTGGCGCTTTGCCGTGCTCTCCTGGGGCGCGGTGGCGCTGGTGGGAATTCTGGTTTGCCTGCTCGCCTATCGCCGCTGGGGGCGGTTTATCCGGGAAACTGAGACGGGAAAACAATAAATTTTGCCAATGAAGCCCGCAGGTCGCGGGCTTCTTTTCTCGTTTGCGGAAAAATAAGAGTACAAGCGCCGTTTTACAATCGGATTCAGTAAAAATATTTTTCCGATTTCGGAAAAAATTACTTTAAAACCTCTTGACAAGGGGTGGGAGAGCGTGTATAATAGAGCCATCAACGCGAAAAGGAGCACAAAAAGATGAAAAATTCCGCACCCGCCAAAAAAACAACCGTTTCCCTGCAGGGGGCTGACGCCGCAGAGCGCAAAAAAGCACTGGAAACCGCGATCAAACAGGTAGAACGCGATTTCGGCGCAGGGTCAATCATGCGGTTGGGCGAAAACTCGCACATGTCGGTTCAGGCAGTGCCCACGGGGTCGCTGTCGCTGGATATGGCGCTGGGAATCGGCGGGGTGCCGCGGGGGCGGATTACCGAAATTTTCGGGCCCGAATCCTCCGGTAAAACCACGGTGGCATTACATATCGTGGCGGAAGTGCAGAAAATGGGCGGTCAGGCGGCGTTTATCGACGCGGAACACGCGCTGGACCCGGTATACGCCAAGGCGCTGGGCGTGGATATTGACAATCTGTTGGTCTCCCAGCCCGACTGCGGGGAGGAAGCGCTGGATATTACCGAGGCGCTGGTGCGCTCCGGCGCAGTGGACGTGGTTGTGATCGACTCGGTGGCGGCGCTGGTGCCGCGGCAGGAGATTGAGGGCGACATGGGGCAATCTCAGGTCGGTGTGCAGGCACGGCTGATGTCGCAGGCGATGCGCAAGCTCTCTGCCGTGATCAGCAAAAGCAACGCGGTGGTCATCTTTATCAACCAGTTGCGCGAAAAGGTGGGCGTGATGTACGGCAACCCGGAAACCACTACCGGCGGGCGGGCGCTGAAATTCTACGCCTCGGTGCGCATTGACGTGCGCAAGACCGAGCAGTTGAAAAACGGCAACGACATTTACGGCAACCACGTGAAGTGCAAAATCGTGAAAAACAAGGTAGCGCCCCCGTTCCGCGTGGCGGAGTTTGACGTGCTGTACGGCAAGGGCATTTCCCGCGCGGGGGAACTGGTGGACATCGGTCTTGCGCTGGATGTGATTCAGAAAAGCGGCTCGTGGTTTTCTTACAACGGCGAGCGGCTGGGTCAGGGCAAGGACAACATCCGCAAGATGCTGGAAAACGACGGCAAACTGTTTGCCGAGATCGACGCCAAGGTGCGCGCCCTGTACGACAAGATGAAGCCGGGTGAGGACTCCTTTGACCTGGATGAGGAAGAGGATGACGACGCGGAGTTTGACCTGCGCGCCCTGAAGATGGACGGCGAAAATGGAGAAGCCTGAGAAAATTGTACTGTCGCACCTGCGCGCCGCGGACGGCGGCGCGCGGCTGATTCTGCAAATCGAAAAAACCACGGCGGGGGAAACCGAGCGGGAGAATCTGACGGTTTTTTCCGCCCGTTTTTCCCGCGCAATCACGCCGGGGGAACTGACCGGGGAGGAGTATGAACGCTACCGCTATGAGGCGGACTACTGCGAGGCGGTGGGGGTCGGCATGCGGTCGCTGGGGGCGGGAACGGAATCCCGCGCGCGGCTGTTGCAGAAGCTGAAAGTACGGGGTATCGCGCCCGATATTGCGAGAGAAGCGGCGGAGGAACTGGCGCGGCGCGGCTTTTTGGATGAGGTTTCCGGCGCGGTGCGGGAGGCGGAGCGCGGGCTTGCCAAATACTGGGGCGACCGGCGGATTCTCGCGGACCTGCGGGCGAAAGGATACCCGGAGGCGGCGCGCGCGGCGGCAAAAAAGCGCCTTGCCGAGGAGGAGCCGGAGGAGCGACTGCAAACCCTGTTGCGGCGGCGGCACATCCGCCCCCCGCAGGATGAAAAAGAGGCGGCAAAGTTGTTTGCCTCTCTCGCGCGTTACGGCTATGAGCCGTCGCAGATCCGCAATGCGCTTGGCGCATTGCGCCACCTGCGGGGCTGATAGGCTGTCGCGCAGCTTTTGGTGCGCTCGCCCAACCGCCTTGCGGCGGGGCTAATAGGCTGACGGCACCTGCGGGTCCCTGCGGACACCGTCTTCGACGGCGGCTTGCAGGTGCCGCAGGCGGCGCAAAAAAACAGGTGCCCGTCGGCACCTGTTTTTTTGTTTTGAAATTACTTCAACGCTTCTTCGATCGCTACGGCAACCGCCACGGTCATACCGACCATCGGGTTGTTGCCGGCACCGATCAGACCCATCATCTCTACGTGCGCGGGCACGGAGGAGGAGCCTGCAAACTGTGCGTCAGAGTGCATTCTGCCCATCGTGTCGGTCATGCCGTAAGAGGACGGACCTGCGCCCATGTTATCGGGGTGCAGCGTTCTGCCCGTGCCGCCGCCGGAAGCCACGGAGAAGTACTTCTTGCCGTTCTCCACGCACCATTTCTTGTAGGTGCCTGCCACGGGGTGCTGGAATCTGGTGGGGTTGGTGGAGTTCCCGGTGATGGAAACGCCTACGCCCTCCAGCTTCATGATTGCCACGCCTTCCGGCACGTTGTCAGCGCCGTAGCACTTGACTGCCGCGCGCGGACCGTTTGAAAACGCCTTCTGCTCGGTGACCTTTACGGTCTCGGTATAGGGGTCGAACTCGGTTTTGCAGTAGGTAAAGCCGTTGATACGGGAAATGATGTATGCCGCGTCCTTGCCCAGACCGTTCAGGATCACGCGCAGGGGCTGCTTGCGTACCTTGTTGGCGTTCAGCGCGATCTTGATCGCACCCTCTGCCGCCGCAAAGGACTCGTGCCCTGCCAGGAAGCAGAAGCACTCCGTCTCCTCGGAGAGCAGCATTTTGCCAAGGTTCCCGTGCCCGAGACCCACCTTGCGGTTTTCCGCAACCGAGCCGGGGATGCAGAAGCTCTGCAAACCGATACCGATGTTGGCAGCGGCAGTGGCGGCGGACTTGTCGCCGGTTCTCTCTGCTTCTTTCAGCGCGATAGCCGCGCCGACGGTGTATGCCCATTTCGCGTTTTCAAAGCAGATCGGCTGGGTCTCCTGCACGATGGTGTAGGGGTCGATGCCCGCCTTGTCGCAGATCTCCTTGCACTCGTCAATGGAGGAAATGCCGTATTCTTTCAGAGCGGCGAGAATCTTCGCCTCGCGTCTCTCGTAACCTTCAAACTGTGCCATTTCTCATTCCTCCTTAATCCTTGCGGGGGTCGATGTACTTCACGGCGCCGTCCGCCTCGGTAAAGCGGCCGTAGTGACCCTTTGCTTTTTCATACGCCTCATTCGGCTCCATGCCCTTCTTGATGAAGTCGGTCATTTTGCCAAGCGACACAAACTCATAGCCGATGACCTCGTTGTTGGCGTCCAGAGCCATGCGGGTGCAGTAGCCCTCGGTCATTTCCAGGTAACGCACGCCCTTCTCCTTAGTGCCGTACATCGTGCCGACCATGGAGCGGGTGCCTTTGCCGAGATCCTCCAACCCCGCGCCGATCACAAGACCGCCCTCGGAGAAAGCGGACTGGGATCTGCCGTACACGATCTGCAAAAACAGTTCGCGCATAGCGGTGTTGATGGCATCACATACCAGGTCGGTGTTCAGCGCCTCCAGGATGGTTTTGCCGGGCAGAATCTCCGCCGCCATTGCCGCGGAGTGAGTCATGCCGGAGCAGCCGATGGTCTCCACCAGCGCCTCCTCAATCACGCCGTTTTTCACGTTGAGGGAGAGTTTGCACGCGCCCTGCTGAGGTGCGCACCAGCCTACCCCGTGCGTATAGGCGGAAATATCGGTGATCTGCTTTGCCTGAATCCATTTGCCCTCCTCAGGCAGGGGAGCCGGGCCGTGGTCGCAACCCTTGGTCACTTTGCACTGGTGCTGGACCTCAGCACTCATGGCGTAAGGGCATTCGCTGACGTTGCTCATGTTTTTTATCTCCTTTTTTTAGTTTGGCGGGATTATTTTACGATCTTGCCGTACACCTCGCCGAAAGCGGCGGCGGCGTTGCATTCATCGGTGTCGATGTGCATGGCAAGCGCAAACTTGGGGGAAACGCGCACCACCACGTCGTCGAAAATCAGCGGGCGGGCAGTGTCGAGTTCTACTTTTACAATCTCTTTGTCCTTCACGCCGAAGGCTTCCGCGTCCGCGGGGGTCATATGGATGTGGCGCTTGGCAACGATGGTGCCCTCCGCCATTTCCACCTCACCGGCAGGACCGACCAGACGAAGCCCGGGGGTGCCGGCAACGTCGCCGCTCTCGCGCACAGGAACGTTCTTCAGCCCCAGCGTGCGTGCGTCGGTAAACGACAGTTCCACCTGATCCGCCGACCGTGTGGGACCGAGAATACTGACCTTCAGCTCCCCTTTGGGACCCACCAGCGTGACCTTTTCTTCGCAGGCAAACTGCCCGGGCTGGCTCAGGTCCTTTTTGTTGTGAAGCACTGCACCCTCACCAAAGAGCGCCGCCAGCGTTTTGTCGGTCACATGGATGTGACGCGCCGAGGTCTCCACCAAAAATTTGTTTTCCATTTTATGTACCTCTACCATTAAAATGTTGTGCCGTGGCACACTGAAAGCATTATAACACAAAATTCTCCGCTTGTAAATGTGAATTTGAAAGTTTTCTGTGAATGAAGGGCGATTTTCGGGGTATTCTATACTCAAAAAGCAGGAAAAGGAGCGGGAATATGGACGGAAAGGAAGAAAAAAGTACCGAAACGGTGCGGGAGGAGATTTTCAGGCTCGGCGAGGTGACGACGGGGGAGCCCGGCTCCGAGATCAAGTGTATTTCGGTCATCGGGCAGATCGAGGGGCACTATCTGCTGGGCGACAATCAGAAAGCCACGAAATATGAGCACCTGATCCCCCTTTTGGTAGAGGCGGAGGAAAACCCGGAGGTCAAGGGGGTGCTGTTTGTACTGAACACAATGGGGGGAGATGTGGAGGCGGGACTGGCGCTCTCGGAGCTGATTGCTTCCATGAAAAAGCCCACCGTTTCACTGGTGCTGGGCGGGGGGCACTCCATCGGGGTGCCGCTGGCGGTGTCGGCAAAGCGCTCCTTTATCGTGCCCAGCGCCACGATGACGCTGCACCCGGTGCGCATCAGCGGGCTGGTAATCGGCGCGCCGCAGACGTACCGCTATTTTTCGGAAATGCAGAACCGGATTGAGACGTTTATCTGTGCGCATTCGGGCATCCGGCGGGATGTGCTTGACGAGTTGATGATGAAGCCGGACGATATGGCAACCGACATCGGCACCATTCTGGAGGGAGAGGACGCGGTGCGCGTGGGATTGATTGATGAGGTCGGCGGGCTTTCCGAAGCGCTTGCGGCTCTGCGGCACCTGCGGTGCGGCTGATAGGCTGACGGCACCTGCGGTGCGGCTTTCAGAGTCAGTTGGGTGCGCTCGCCAAAAGCTTGGCATCAGCCGACGGCACCTGCGGTGCGGCTTTCAGAGTCAGTTGGGTGCGCTCGCCGAAAGCTTGGCATCAGCCGCCGGCACCTGCGGTGCGGCTTTCAGAGTCAGTTGGGTGCGCTCGCCGAAAGCTCGGCATCAGCCGCCGGAAAGTTTTTAGGGGATTTAAAGGGGGGCTTTTTTCAAAAAGCCCCCCTTTTCGCGTCTTCTTTTGGCGTTTCTTTTGATAGCTTTTCTTTGCGCCTCCTTCCCGCAAAGAAAAGCGGGTAAAGACTCTTGCTGTGCAATGAACAGAGTGGAAATATCACAGGCGACCAATGGTCGCCCCTACAAAGGCTTGGGCGTGTGCACCCAAAGTAAGGCAAAAGCACCGCGACGTGCCGGACAGGGGATAAGAAATGCCCCCACGGGCTGAAACAGCCCGTGGGGGCATTTCCGGTTTTCCTTATTGAATGGTGGTGTCATTGCGATAGGAGAAGGTCAGGGTGTCGCCGACGATCAGAATATTGCCGGGATGGGCGGAACTGTACGACCCACCGAGATAGTAGGTGGTCACATCCCGTATATTGGCACCGCCCGTGGCACGCACGCTGACGGTGGCGATTCTTTCTTCGTATGTCACACTCACTACAATATAAGGCGACGAATAATAGCTGAATGGCTGAAAACGAATACCGTCCATGCTGTATTCCTGTGCAATGGATACCTGCTCGCGATCATTTTCAAACAGGGTATCCACGCTGATCACATGATCCAGCCCCGCTTCCATAAAATCACGTTCGGCGGCGGTGTAGGGCGAGAAGTGCATGGCGTCTCCGTATTCAAATTCCGCGGCGTGCGTGGCATCCGCGTTGTCTTTTACATCTTCAAATGCGGCGGCAAGCACGGCATGTACCGAGCGTGCATGATCGGTGTTGCGGAAGGGGGCAAGCACAGTGGTGGTTGTCCCGTCCTCAAAACGGACGGTCAGGTACCCCCGCGCGGCAAATTTGTCAAGCAGCTGTTTTTCGGAAATACCCTCCACACGTGCCGAGAAAAGGAGGGTTTTCCCCGAGGTACCGGTCAGCGTGGCGGGGGATACGGTGATAAAATCCGCCCCGCCGGCAGGGGTAAAGTTCTCCCCTTTCCCGATGATTTTTTCATACGGCGCGGTCAGCAATCCCAGTGTGATGTTTTCCGCCCCCACCAGAGAAACCAGCGTGCGGTAGTCACTGCCTGACAGCGCCGCGTCAAAGCGGAGCGAATACGGGAGGGTCAGCCCTGCCGCCGCCCCGGTCAGGGTAGAAAGATCCACCGTCAGCGCGCGGAACACAAGCGTGGCGCTCCCACTCTCATCGCGGAACGCGGCGCCGGGTGCGAACAGGCGTTTTTCGCCGGTTTCCCGTTCCAGCACCCAGCCGACAAAAACGGCATCCCCGGTTTGCGGGGCGCCCGGCATGGTCAATAGTCCCTGTTCATCCGTGGCGGTTTCCGCATATACCGTATCTCCTGTATAAAAGGTAGCTTTTTTGCTTTCCGCTGAGGCGGTAAGGAAAAAAACACTCATACACGTGATGAGAAACAGCGTAAAAATCAGCGCTTTGCGGGTGCGCAAGGCGAACCCCCTCCTCTCCTTTTTTCGGGTGTGACCCGAAATCTCAGTCAAATTGTACAAACAGCATACCACACATTTCACAAAATTGCAAGAAAAAGTTGCAAAAGGGTTGCATTTTATTTTATAACAAGTTATAATTATATATATGTATGGAAGAAGGGGTAAAACAATGAGAAAAATCGGAATCAACCTCGGCTCGAAAACGGGGCTGACCACTGCGGAATACGCCGCGGAAGTGGCTTCGCTCGGCTTTGAAGCGGTATTTTCGGGCGTGCCGACCCCGGAAAAAGCCGCGGAGATCGGCAATATTCTTGCCCAAAACGGTCTCGCATGGGAGACCATGCATGCCCCGTTCGGTCATATCAATGACATCTGGTACGACCGCGAGGGCGGTATTGCCATGTACCGAGAACTGACCAACGGCGTGGACCGTTGCCGGGAGATGGATGTGCCGATTCTGGTGGTGCACCTTTCCTCCGGGCATTTTCCGCCCCCGATTACCGACATCGGCAGGGCGCGGTTTGCGTCACTGGTGGAGTATGCCGTGGGCAAGGGCGTGAAGATCGCCTTTGAAAACCAGCGGATGCTTGCCAACATCGCATGGGCGTTTGAAGCCTTTCAGGGGGTGCCGGAGGTCGGCTTCTGCTATGACTGCGGACATGAGTTCTGCTTTACGCCCGGGCGGCAGTATATGCCCCTGTTCGGCAACCGGCTGATCTGCACGCATATTCACGACAATGACTGTATGTATGACCATGACATGCACATGATCCCGTTTGACGGCGCGGTGGATTATGACCGCGTGACCCGTCAGATCCGGGAGAGCGGTTTTTCCGGCACGCTGATGCTGGAGGTTCTTGCCAAAAACAGCACGGCTTATGACGAAACGGACATCCATACTTATCTCGCCCGTGCCGCAGCCGCCGCAAAGCGGTTGCGCGTGATGACGGACGGTGAATAACCGAATCAAAGGAGAAGAGAAATGAAGAAAACAGTTGCGATTTTCTTGACGCTGGTGATGTGTGTGACGGCTGTTCTGCCCTGCTTTACGCTGGGCACCTCGGCGGCGGGCACCTCCCCCAGCAACGAGACCGGCAAAGTGCTGTATTCGCAGAATTTCAGCACCGCTACGGACGTACTGACGAAGTTCAACTCCGGCAGTTACGCCAACTGGAAAATTCTTTCCGGCACGGCAAGCACGCTGAAATCCGAGGGCGGCGTGCTGAAGGTGACGGCAAAGAACAACCTCCTTGTGCAGGTGTTTGGCGGCACCGCCATGAACACGCTGGCAAAGAATGAGGACTATACCCTGTCGTTTGACATGAAGTATACCAACAGCACCGCCACCAATTTCGTCGGCATCCGGCTGGACTATGCGGACGCCAAAAATTTTATTGAGATTGCCGTGCGCGTGCGCGGGAACGGTTATATGACCGCCACCGCGGGCGGCACCGTCTATTCTCTGGAGGATGACGGCGTAAAGGCAACCGCCACCGAGGTGATTGCCGGCACTTCCAGCAAAGGGCACATACTGCATTCCCTTTGCAAAACGGAAACCGCCGCCGCGGAAAACACCTATACTTATGTGGATCAGAACGGCAAGGTGCAGAAAACCTATCCTACCACTCTTTTGACGTTGCTGAATCGGACCGACAGCACGATCAACGCCACGTACAGCTCCACCGGCACCCCGCTGGCAAACAAAACGCTGCACTATCGGATCGAGTCGATTCACGGCGCGGGCGTGATTGTTTCCATCAACGGGATTGTGGTCACCACCACCGTCAAAAACGTCTACTACTATGACCAGCTGACCGCCAAATCCGGTACCATGGCGCTGTACTTCCCTGCCGGGATGTCCGCGGAGATCGACAATATGAAGCTGGTTTCTGGCGGAGCCTACACCGTTTCCACCAACTCGCTTGGCATCAAGGTGATGAGCGTGAATACGCTGTTTTCCAATAAGGGCAACGATTTCTCGATGCACTGGCTGGTGGATGAGAACGGCAAACTGCGTATGGAAGCGCTGCTCGACGTCATTGCCTTGCAGGACCCCGACATCATCGGTGTTCAGGAGCGGTCCTACGTCAAAAGCAACGGCACCGGTTACTCCGAAAACGATATTGTGGAAGCGTTGATTGCAATGGGCTACGGCGTGATCAACAACAAGTTCCGCAACAATTCCTCCAACCCCAATCCCAACAATACCGCCAATCCGGACGGCGTCCCCTCCCGCTATGACGCGTATAACTGCCAGCCGATTTTCTACAAAACCTCCAAGTTTATCGCGATGAACAACTCCTCCCGCGAGGATGAGTACATCAAGGGAGGTCTTGCCGCCGCCGATTCGCTGGATGAGCAGATTTCCAACGGGTCGGAGCTGTATACCGATATGTTCTATGACATCCTCCCGATTCACAGCCTGAAAGTGATGTATAACGTGCAGCTGCTGATCGGCGATCAGGCGAAAAACATTGATACCACCCGATACGAGGCGGCAACCGTGCGCTACATCGGAAGAATCACCGGTTACGGCAATGCGCAGAAGACCGTGACCGAGCTGCGCAGGAAAAACGCCGACCCCACCGTCATCGACCCCGTGATCGTCAGCAATACCTCCGGGTGGCTGGATGTCAGCAAGTTCACCGATGCGGAGATTGCCAAGATCACTTATAATTCCTCCACCAAAAAGGTGGTGTATAACAACAAGAGCTACACCGGTGCGTATTATCGCCGCGGCACCACGGAGCCGATTGCGGTATTGCTGACCAGCAACCCGGTCAGGGATTCCAATTACATCACCGTCGCAGCCGCTTACAACCCGGACAGCACCATCTACCGCGTGTTCAATACCGAAATCTACGGGTTTGACAAACTCTACTTCCCCACCAACTACACCGAAAAAGCGGTGACCGAAATCCGCGCAAAAGGCGACGCCACGAAGCATACCGACTTCCTGCCCGTCACGCTGACGCATGACCAGCTGATCAGCGGCAAATATCTCAACGCCACCACGCTCACGCAGGAGCAGTATGACAGCATCGTGTTCAAAAAGGACGGCACCACCGCCGCCACCTACAACGGCGTGGAATACGACGGCGTGTACTACGTGCGCAACAGATCTACCGCAACGATGGGTCAGTCTGACTCCAAGGGTGTGACCTGGGGCGTGCTGCGCATGCGGGAAAACGGACAGCAGATTCTGATGATGAACACGCACGCGGCGCTGATATACGGCGCGGCGGACAAACGCTCCGACGGGGTGCTGACCGGCAACGACGCAAAACAATGGCGCGTTGGCAACGCGGCGCAGGCGAAAGCCGTTGCGGAGAAAGTGTTTGCCAAATTCGGCGAGATGCCGGCCATCTTCACCGGTGACTTCAACATGGGCAACTCCGACCCGATGTACACCTCCCTTGCCGAAATTTTTGACGACTCGGCACGGCTGGCGCCCAATACCATCTACTGGGAGTACTCGCATCACGAGCCGCTGTATGTGATTAAAGATACCGGCACCACCGATAAGTACGGCAACAAACAGGTCGATTACAGCGATATGTCTTCACAGATTTATCCGAAGCCGGGATACCCGATCGACCACATCTTTGTCTCGCCTGACGATTTTACCGTGAACAGTTATAACGTGCTCAACGACACGGCGGACGAACTGCATATGACCGACCACTGCGCGCTGATTTCGGAGCTGACGCTGAAAGGCGTGACCACGCCCGGCTGTTCCCACGACAACGGCATTTATAAGACCGAGCAGACCGTTACCCTGAGCGCCACCAACCGACTGGACACCATTTACTATACCACCGACGGAACCGACCCTATGACTTCCGTGACCCGCCGGGTATATACCGGCGCGCTGAAAATCTCCGGCGACGTGCAACTTCGCGCGAGAGCTTACCGCGATGGGGTATACAGCGAGGTGCGGGTTGTCAACTTTGCTATCTTTGCGGAGCTGGCAATTACCGAGATTGTGTGCAATCCCAAGGATAACGTAGGCGGATGGGACACGTTGGAGGGCTTTGAAATCGTCAATGTTTCCGGGCACTCTGTGGATCTGGCGGACTACATCTTCTGGAGCATCAACGATACCAAGAGCCCGGATAACCTGTCGGACGAGGCGCTGAATTTCACCTGGGATATGGCGCATATGCGCGTGCAGGAAAAGGGCAAATATATTATGCAACCCGGCGAAGTGTTCTTTGTCTGGCTACTGATGGCGGATGCCTACAGAGACAAGCTGAATTATAATACCACGGCAGGCGTGGCACAGTCCGAGTATCTGGTGGAGTACGTTACCGCCGAAAAGCTGAAGGACGAAGAAACCCTGAAAACATGGGCAAGCCTCGGATATACGGGGCTGGATGAAAATGCCATCGGAAAAACAATCTATCGCACCGACCGTGTGGCTGTGGGGCTGAGAACCCTGACGGGCAGTGCCATCCAGAGCGACCATATCGTGCCCCTGGACAACACCACCGCAGTCGGCATTTTCCCGAAGGGAAAACTGGGTGACGAATATACCCGCAAGGATCTGGCAACCGGGCAGACCATCCCCAGCGGGCTTGCCTGCGGCTTCAACCTTGCCAACTCTCATTTCACCCGTCTGTTTATCACCTATGATACGGAGCTGACGGCGGAAAACGCGTTCAGTTCAGCCCTGTTGGATAACCGGCACGGTGCCGCCGGCGGGTTTAATACCAATGCGGACGGCAGCGTCAAGAACGGCGGCGTGAAAGAAGGTTCCTTTACCTTAATGCCGTCTCTGGACAGAAAGACCGGCAGAATCACCTCGGTGGCAACCGCCTTCAATGCGTGGGGCACCACCGGCGGTATCACCTTTGGCACGCTGACTGCCACACAGAAAGCAGAAGTGGCGTCCTATCTGATCACGGTCACGCTGTACGCCAAGGACAATGACAGCACCGTGATCGGCAAGCTGGTTTGCGAGCCCGGCTCCACCGTGACATTGCCCGGCATGGAGACCACGGCAGACGGCGGTGTGTTCTGCGGGTGGAAGCGGTATAACGCCTCCAACACCATGCTGAAGGCGGGCGACTATGTGCCCAAGGAGAATATTTCGCTTGTTCCCTATTACATTCATTTCAGCACGGTGGCGGGTGCCTCTATCCGCACGACCCCCGGCTCTACCGGTATGCGTTTTACCACCAGGATAACCATTCTGGAGTACAATAAGCTGAACACGATTGTTACAAAAGCAGGCGGCAGTGTGACACAGGGCACCTTCATTGTGCCGCAGTTCTATGTGAAGAATGCGGGCGGCTTTGATATTTCCAAGTTCTCCAAGTATTTGGAGGTTCCTGCCCGCGCCTGGTATGACGAGGATAACACCACATATACCATGGCAGGCTCCATTGCCAATATTTATGAGCAGAATTACAACCTGCCCTTTGTAGGGTGCGGGTTCCTGCGGATTCAGTACACTGACGGCAGTGAGGGGATTGTTTATGCCAATCTGCCGGAAAACAGCGCGCGCACGGTTACCGAGGTGGCGCGTGACGCGTATAACGACCGCGCCGATACGGAGAGCGAGAAGTATCCGTATCTGACGGGGGACGGGGATTATTCCCGGTACAATGAGAAGCAGATGGAAGTGATCTGCGGCTTCTTGCGTGATCCGCTCTACATTACTTATAATGGCACGGATTTCGTGGCAACAGGCTCCGGTGAGGTTGCCTTTACCTGGGAGTATGATGACAACAGTGACACTGTGACCCTGATCAGACCCTCCGGCAAGAAATGGAACATTTCCGGGCTGTATCTGGACGGAAAGAGCATTTCGTACCAGGTGGACGGCGACCGGCTGACCTTCTCTTACAGTTTCTATTCGGAACGGTATTGATTCCGCGCAGCCCCCCCGCCGCAAGCGGCGGGGGGGGCACCTGCGGTGCGGCTTGCAGAGTCAGTTGGGCGCACCGCCTGCGGCGGGGGCACCTGCGGTGCGGCTTGCAGAGTCAGTTGGGTGCACACAGCGAAAGTTTGGCGTCAGTTGCCGGAAAGTTTTTGCGGGATTTAAAGGGGGCTTTTTTCAAAAAGCCCCCTTTTCGCGCGCCTGCGGCGGGCAATAGAGTCA
>URMC01000039.1 GCA_900548735.1 uncultured Eubacteriales bacterium
TTATAAAAAGTCCCCTCTTGACTCCCTCAAAAATTTTTACACGGCGCACGCCAAACTTTCAGCGAACGCACCCAAAGTAGCGCGCCAGCCTATTAGCCGCACCGCAGGTGCCCCCGCCGCAAGGCGGTGCCTTTTTGCACACGGCGGAACGCAAGAGTGGCGGCAACAAACGCCGCAACCGCCCAAAGCATCACCGTGAGCAGGGACACGAGAATTTCCCCGGTCTCCACGCCACCGCAAAATGCCGCGCGGGAAAGCACCACCGCAGGATAAAACGGCAAACAGCGGCAAACGGTTTCAAATTTCCCCATCGTGTCAAGCGGCATCCAGCACCCGCCAAGAAATCCCGCGCCGGTAATCAGCGCCGAAGAAACACCGGGCGCGGCGCGGTCATTGAGGGCAATACCCAACAGCACCCCGCAGAAAAGGAAAAACAGCAACGCCGGCAATCCCGCCAGCACCGCAAGCGGCACCCCGGCAATCGGCGCCTTTACCGTGACCGGCACCGTTACCGGGGGGTACGCCGTGTAATCTACGGTTTTGGAGGCAAACAGAAGCTCCCCCGCCTGCACCGCCCCGTCAGGGCACAGGAAAATCGCCGCGCCCGCAAGATAGGTGATCACCAGCTGTGCCGCGCCGAGCGCAAAACAGGGCAGGACATAGCCAAGAATAAAATCGGAGGTGCGCATCGGCGCGTTGAACAGGCGTGAGAGAAATGCCCCGCCCCGGTCCCTTGCTACCAGCAAAACCATAAACAGCAGGTCAAACGCCAGCGAAAACACCGCCACACCGGGGATCAGCTCCACCGGAGACATCCACATCTCCCCCGCGTTGTGCTGAATCACCCGGAAAGCCGCCAGCAACAGCACCGGAAAACCGAGACAGAATACAAAAGACAGCGGATCCCTCAGAATCTCCTTGGCGTTCCGCCTTGCAAATGCCATACTTTTCATCGGTCTGCCTCCTCTCCCGTGCAAAGCCGCACAAAGGTCTCCTCAAAGCTCTCGGTGCCCGCGCGGGCGTTCAGTTCCGCTACGGTACCCACGGCGATCAGCTCCCCGTTTTTCATAATACCGATCCGGTCGGAAAGCGCCTCCGCCTCCTCCAGATAATGCGTGGTCAGCACCAGCGTGATCTTCCCGCGGAGCGAACGGATCAGCTTCCACAACTCCCGTCGGGCAAGAATATCCAGCCCCAGCGTCGGCTCATCCAGAAAAAGCACCTTCGGCTCCGAGATCAGCGCCATCGCCACCGAAAGCCGCCGTTGCCACCCGCCGGAAAGCACCTTCGCCCTTCGGTCTGCCACCTCTGCAAGCCCGGTAAGCTCCAGCATTTCCTCCGTTTTTTTCAAGGCAACGGCACGGGGCGTGCCGTAAAGCTCCGCCATCAGCAGCAGGTTTTCCCTGACGGTCAGGTTCCCCGCTACGGCGGTTTCCTGCGGGGAAAGCCCCGTCACCTCGCGCACCCCTGCCGCGTCCGTCACCACGCTGTGCCCCATCAGGGTCGCATCCCCCGCGCTTGGGCGCGTCAGACACGTCAGCATCCGGATTGCGGTGGTTTTGCCCGCCCCGTTGACCCCCAGCAGAGAGAAAAATTCTCCCTCGGCAACGGCAAGTTCCAGCCCCTTTACCGCCAACTTTCCCGGATACTCCTTGCGAAGCCCCTTGCATTCAATCGCGTTCATGTCCGTCTCCTTTTCAAAGTGAAATCATTTTCCCTCTCCGGGTTCCTCGGGCGCGGCGGCGAAAATCGCTTTGGCAAAATCCAACAGCGCCTCCTGCTTGACAATGCCGATCCCCTGATTGATGTCACCCAGCACCAGCAGATTGTCTCCGGGCTTGATATCAAATACATCGCGGCACTGCTTGGGGATCACGATCTGCCCCTTTTCCCCTACGCGCACCGTGCCGAATACGTATTTGCCCGGGTGTCCGTTCTCTCCCATTGTATTCTCCTTTTCATAAAAAAGTTAGAAAAGTTATACTTTTCACACTCAGCATACCACGTCTTTCCCGCTTTGTCAAGGGGAATCCGGAAAACCGGCAAAATTCCGTCAGCCTGCAAGGCTGTCGTGGGCTTCTTGACAAGCGCGGCGCGGTTGATTATAATGGATAGGTAGTTATGCCCCGGCGGTTGCCGGGGGCATTGAAAAAGGGCGCCGGGCGCCCTGAAAGGATAAGAATATGAAACGGGTTTTGGTAACAGGCGGCTCCCGCGGGATTGGGGCGGAGATCGTGCGCGTTTTTGCGGCGGCGGGAGATGCGGTCGCGTTTCTTTACCGCAACCGGCACGAGGACGCAGAGCGGGTGGCAAAGGGAACCGGAGCCGTGGCAATCGCCGCGGATATTTCCGATCCTGACGAGGTGCGCCGTGCGGTTGCCGGGGCAAAAGCGGCGCTGGGCGGAGGAATTGACGTGCTGGTCTGCAATGCGGGGATTTCCCGCTTTGCCCTTTCCCGCGATGTCAGCGACGGCGAGTGGCGGCAGATGCTGGACACCGATCTTTCCGGTGCGTTTTACCTTGCGCGCGAGGTGCAGGGCGACATGATCCGGAAAGGCGGAGGGCGCATTGTCAACATCGGCTCCATGTGGGGCAAGGTCGGCGCCTCGATGGAGGTGGCGTATTCCGCCGCAAAGGCGGGCTTGCGGGGGCTGACCATGGCGCTCGCCAAGGAGCTGGGACCCTCCGGCATTACCGTAAATTGCGTGGAGCCGGGCGTGATTGCCACGGAGATGAACGCGGCGCTGACCGGGGAGGCGTTGGCGGGGCTGATTGAAGAAACGCCGTTGTGCCGCCTGGGCACCCCTGCCGACGTGGCAAATGCCGTGCGGTTTCTTGCCTCCGAAGAAGCCGCCTTTATTACGGGGCAGTGCCTTGGCGTAGACGGCGGATTTGCCATATAACCCACCGCCGCAGGCGGTGCCGTCAGCCCGCAAGCCCTACCACTGCGCCGTTATATCTGGTGCGGATATATTCTCTCACCGCGTCGCTTTGCAGCGCTTCCACCAGCGCTTTGATTTTTTCACTGTTCTCATTTCCGCTCTTTACGGCGATGATATTGGCATAGGTTTTCGCCGCATCTCCCGCCGCGCTCTCGGTAGCAAGCGCGTCCGCAATTTTCAGCCCGGAGCCGATGGCGTAGTTGCCGTTGATCACCGCCACACTGCCCGCCTTGGCGTTTTTCAGCTGAGACGTCAGCAAGTCCGCCTGCACAGGCACGATCTCCAGATTTTTCGGGTTGCCCGTAATATCCAACGTGGTCAGATTGTCGGTCGGTTTTGCCCCCTCGCGCAGGGTAATCAGCCCCTGTGCCTCCAGCAAAAACAGCGCGCGGGTCTGGTTTGATCCGTCCGTCGGGATCAGCACCGTTGCTCCCTCGGCAATTTCCGAAACCGACGTGATTCCGTTGCCGTACAGCCCGAACGGCTCATAGTGAATGGCAGCAACCGACACAATGTGCGTGCCTTTTTCGGCATTGAACCAATCCAGGTACGGCTTGTGCTGAAAATAATTTGCGTCCAGATCCCCGTTCTCCACACCGGTGTTGGGGAGGACATAATCGTCATAAATGCGGATATCCAGCGTGTAGCCCTTCTCCGAAAGCGCCGCTTTGACCTGCTCCAAAATCTCGGCGTGCGGGGTGGAGCTGGCACCCACCACAATGGTGTTTTCATTCTTTTTGCAGGCGGAAAGCGCCAAAAGCGAGCCGACCAGCAACAGGGCAAGCAAACAAGATACGATTTTTTTCATTTTGATTCTCCTTTTTATTTATGAATTTTTTGTTCGTTTATCCACACGGCGGGCAAAACGCATGCCCCCCTCCTGAATCAGCTGAACCAGAATCACCACCAACAGCACGCAAAACCACACCACATCCTCGCGCAGGCGCTGGTGCCCCCAAACAATGGCGATGGCGCCAAGCCCGCCCCCGCCGATGGTGCTTGCCATGGCGGAATACCCCAGCCCCGTGCCCGTGGAGATCACCGCGCCGACAATCAGGGAGGGCTTTGCCTCGGGCAACAGCACCTTGGTGACAATCTGAAACCGGGTGGAACCCATGGCGTTTGCCGCTTCGATCACGCCGGGGTCCACCTCCGAAAGGGAGGACTCTACCATCCGCGCCACATACGGCGCGGCGGCAATCACCAGCACCACGATCATCGCGCGGTTGCCGAGCGCCGTGCCCACAATCAGGCGCGAAACCGGCACCATTGCCACCATTAAAATAATAAACGGAATACTGCGGAAAATGTTCACAATCACCCCCAGCACCCGGTGCAGCCACGGGACGGGGCAAAGCCCCCCGACGCCGGTCACACTCAGAATCACCCCCAGCGGCAACCCCAAAAGGTAGGCAAACGCGGTGGAAATCACCACCATATACACGGTCTCCCACAGCCCTTTCCAGAAGGTGCCGTTTTCAAACAGCTGTAAAAAAAGCTCCGACATGCTCACGCCTCCTCTCTGTATTCCACACCGCGCGCGCCCAGCCACGCGGTCACCTTGCGAAGCACCCGTTCCTCGTCCGGCAGTTGAATCAGCATCTGCCCGAAGGTTTTGCCGTCAAACACCTTGGTGTCGGCAAAGAGAATATTGACCGGCACCGCGCATTCCAGAATCAGCGCCGAGAGAATCGGCTCCGCCGTCAGCGCCCCGTTGAATACCAAACGCAGCTTCGTGCCACCGGGGTGCGCCGCGGCGCGCGCCGACGGGGGCAGAATCAGCTCCCGCGCAATGGCGGACTGCGGCGCCGCAAACACCTCGCTCACGTTGCCGATCTCGGCAACCCTGCTGTGATCCAACACCGCCACGCGGTCACAGATCTCGTCAATCACGCTCATCTGATGGGTAATCACCACCAGCGTGACCCCCAGCCGCCGGTTGATCTCTTTCAGCAGGGCAAGAATAGACGCGGTGGTGGCGGGGTCCAGCGCGCTGGTCGCCTCATCGCAAAGCAGAACCTTCGGCGAGGTGGCAAGCGCGCGGGCAATCGCCACGCGTTGCTTCTGCCCGCCCGAGAGTTGCGCGGGGTAAGCCTTTGCCTTCTCGGCAAGCCCCACCAGCTCCAACAGTTCCATGGCGCGCGCCCGCGCCTTTTCCTTCTGCCACCCGGCAATTTCCAACGGATAGCACACATTGCCGATCACATTGCGCTGAAGAAGCAGGTTATAACCCTGAAAAATCATGCCGATCCCCTGCCGCACCTGCAACAGCTCCCGGCGGGAAAGGCGGGTGAGATCCTTACCGTTCACGATCACCTCACCGGAGTCCGGGCGCTCCAAGAGGTTGATGCACCGCACCAGCGTGCTTTTCCCCGCCCCGGACAGCCCAATAATGCCGAAAATCTCGCCGTCATTTACCGTAAGGCTGACATCCGTGAGCGCCGGCACGGCCGTGCCGCCTGTGTGAAAGGTCTTACAAAGGTGCCGTATCTCGATCATATGCCGATTTTCTCCTTTAAAAAACGGGGTGCGCCGCGCGGCGCACCCCGTTTGTTTTTTGGGCGGGCGAGCCACTATGACAACGACAAAAGGGTGCACATCTCAGTGCACATCATGCAAGCCATCATCATTTTGCGGTTCGTTTTCATCCCGATTTTTCCCCGATTCCAAAAAGAATATGCCTCATTGTAGCAAAAAAGAGGTTGTTTGTCAACCCCTTTTTTGAATTTTTTATTTTTGTTTCCTGCAAGCTCACCGTCTGCCCCGGAGGAGAAACAGCGGGGAGAGCGCGAGAAACAGCGCCGTGACCCCAAGGCAGAAAACCGCCGTAATGCCGGCAAACAGCGAAAGCAGCCCCAGCGCGTACCCCACCGCCAGCAGTGCCGCGGCAGGCGCGAGACCGAAGTATACAAACACCATCTGTACCATGGCGCGGATGTTGCGCGAAAGCCCGGTGGAAAGCGACAGGTCGATAAACACCCCCGTGCTGTCGGCATACGCGCCCACGGCAACGGTCAGCAGATACCACAGCACCACCGTGCCGGGGTTTGCCCGCAGGAGAACGGCGGAAATCACAAACGCCGGCAACAAATCCAGCGCGCTGTTCACCACGCCGCCAAGGAAAGAGAAAAACAGCTTTTTGTGGGCACTGTCCGGCACCAGGAAAAAGCTCTCCCGCTTCACATCGTCCGCCACCGGGTTGCCCAGCGCCCGGAAGAAGGTGAACCCCGCCAATGCCAGCGCCACCAACGGGAAGAAGGGATACTCCGCCACGTACAGAAGAATGAGAGACAGCCCCGCCCCGATCAGAAGATCGGTTTCGGCGGTTTTGGTAAACACATGAAAATGCGCAAAGCGGAAGCGGTTGTACATCGCCTTGAAAAAGTAAACCGAGGCGCCGTGCCCGCGCGACATCCCGTCCCGCACCAGCTTCTCGCTCCGGTCTTTTTTGCGGGCGCGGAGGGCGGCGTTACCTTCCGCCGCCGCCTGTTGCAGTTCCGCCGTTTCCGCCGAGCGCGCCATGGCATCCTCGTAAAAATCGGCAGGAATGTGCTGAATCATCACAATCAGCGCCACCGCCCCCGCCAAAAGCGCCACGGCAGACAACGCCGCCGGGAGCGCCGCCCCGTCAAACCCCGCCATGACCAGCGCTTTCAGCCAGCCCCAGATCGGGATATACCACCCGGCAGGCGCGTTGAAAAAGCGCACCGCGGCGGCAAAATAGTCTCCGTCCGATTGCAGTGCCGTCATCAGATACGCCGCCGCCAGCACCGCAAGCACCAGATACAACGTGGGGCGCAGACGCTTTTTCAGCGCCGGGTGACTGGCGCAAAGGGTGTAGAGCAACACCGAAATCAGTTTGCTGTATACCAGCGCAAAAAACCATGCGCCAAGCATCGAGAGCGCCGCGCCGAAGCCAAGCCCCAGGTTCATCATCAGGTTGGGGATCTGAAACACCAGATAGATGGTCAGCAACAGCGAGCTTGCCGCCTGCATCACCAGGCGGAAAAGCAACACCGCCTGCGGCTTCATCGGGGCGGGAAACAAGAGATTGACGTCCGCCATCAAAAAGATGGAGCTGCCGCTCTTATCCGCGGTCAGCACGCTGAACACCAGAATCACCAGCACAATGCCGCCCACTGCCAGCTCCACGACGGAGCGCACCGTCTCCGGCGGCAGGGGTTCCGGCTCTTCCTCCGGCGGGAGCACTTCTTCCGTGCCGGAGCCCTCCCCCGCGTTGTCCTCAACCAAGGAGGCGATCACCGCCGCCCCCACGCCAAACAGCACGCCGGCAAGCACGCAGACCAGCAAAAAGATCGCCACCCAGGTGCGAAACAGCTTTTTGATCTGATTTTTCAGCGTGTGCGTCATATAATAAAGAATCAGTCGCATGTTATTCTCCGTCCGGCGCCGCCGCGCCCTCGGTGATGGCGAAAAACAGTTCTTCCAACCGCTCGCCGTTCGCGTCCAGCTGCGCTTTGGTCACGTCCGCGCGCAACTCGCCGCCCTGCATAATCAACGTCCGATCCCACAGCATATCCACGCTGTCGATCATATGGGTGGAGAGCAACACCGTGCGCCCTTCGGCGCGCATTTCTTCCATCACTTTTTTCAGTTCTTTGATGGCGTGCGGGTCAAGCCCGATCATCGGCTCATCCATCAGCAGCAGTTGCGGGCGGGGGAGAAGCCCCAGGCACAGGTTCAGTTTTTGCTGCATCCCTTTGGAGAGCTCATCGCCGAACTTTTTCTTTTTGTCGTCCAGCTCAAAGCGCGTGAGCAATTCCTCCGCATACGCCTTGTAATCGGTCAGGCGATAGGCGCGCGCCAAAAATTCCATATGTTCGGAAACCGTGAGATTGGGGTACAGAGACGGGATTTCCGGCACGTAACCGACCAGTTTTTTTGCCTCCACGCTTTTGTTCAGGAGTCCGTTTACCCGAATCTCGCCCCGATAGCGCAAAAAGCCGATGATGGATTTCAGCAGCGTGCTTTTCCCCGCCCCGTTGGGCCCCAGCAAAACGGTGATCCCGCCGGGATCCAGATGAAAGCAGATGTCGTTGCAGGCAAGATTTTTGCCGTAAGTTTTCGTCACATGAGATACCGTCAGCATATTTTCTCCTTTGAAAGCAAATTACCCCGCATACGGGATGAGTTTCAGGTGTTTTTTGCACATAGCGTTCCCAAAAGAGACAGCATCCGCCGCCCCAATTTCGGTCGCCAGCCGTCAAAAAGTTTTTGAAGGAGTCCAGAGGAAACTTTTTTCAAAAAGTTTCCTCTGGCGCGCCTGCGGCGGGCAAACAAATAAGCAAGTGCGCCGCCGGAATGTCGGTGTCGATGTCGATGGGGCATTTTTTGCTTCTTTTTCTTTTGAGAGAGCAACTTTGCGTCAGGGCGGTCTCTCGCCCCGCGCGTTATCCGCCCGTGCGCCGCAACCCCTTTGGGTAATGGTTTTTCAACCGTCCGTTGACGGCTTTCCCGCCGCCGGTCGGCGCGTTTTCATACAGCACGGCGGCAAAACCGTTCGCCGAGGCAAGTTCCGGGCAGTCCAGTTCCTCGCCCGCCAGATAACGAAGCACGCGCTCGTCTCCGTCTTTGAGTTCCAGCCGGCGCAAAAAACGCCGCCCGAACGCCGAGTAAAAATGATGATGCGGCACCAACCGCCCGTGGGTCAGTTCCCCCAGCGTCACCCCCGCCGCAAAAACCCCGCGGGGCGGGAGCGCAATCCCGGGGGACAGGCACACCATCCCCCGCAGAAAAACCGGTTGGCGGGGCGGGAGGTTTTCGCAAAATTCCCCGATTAGTGCCGATACGGTATGCGTTTCGGCGGGAGTGAGGGGCGCCGCCCCCTCTTTTTGCCCGCCTTTGCCCGCGCTCTTTTGCGGGCGGTCGCCCCCGGCGGTTTCCTCCCGCCGGAACAGCGCCAGAAACTGCCCCTCGCCGGGGCAAAGATGCGGATAAAACCGGCGGCAAAGGGGCAGTTCCGCCCCATGTCGGCAACCCGGAAAAGCAATGCCGTCCGCCGTGACCGCCGCCACCGCGGGCGCTGCGGGAATCAGATGAAAATCCGGATGACCGGTGAGAAACGCGTCCACATTCGCCTCGTTTTCCTCCACCGAAAAGGTACAGGTGGAGTACAGCAGCGTCCCGCCGGGGCGGGTCAGACGCGCGGCGTTTTCGAGGATCTCTTTTTGCCGCGCGGCGCAAAGCGCCACGTTTTCGGGCGACCACTCCTCCGGTGCCACCTCGTATTTGCGGAACATCCCCTCGCCGGAGCAAGGCGCGTCCGCCGCCACAAAATCAAAGTAAGAACCGTAAAAATCCGCCAGCGCGCCGGTGTCAAGGTTGGTCACCACCGTGTTGGAAAGCCCCAGCCGTTCCACGTTCCCCTGCAAAATTCTGCATCGTGCGGGCACATATTCGTTTGCCACCAGCACGCCGTTCTCCCCGATGGCGGCGGCAATCTGCGTGGTTTTTCCGCCGGGCGCGGCACAAAGGTCGATCGCGCGGATTCCGGCTTTCAGCGGCACCGCGGCAACCGCGCTGATGGCGGAAGGGTCCTGCATATAAAACATCCCCGCGTGGTGGGCGGGCAATGCCCCCACCTTATCCGCCCCCGCCAGAAACGCGCCGGGCAGAAACGTCAGCGGCTCGGTGGCAAAGGGCAGGAGCGGCAGGAGCGTTTTTTCGTCGGTTTTCACGGGGTTAACCCGCAACGCCCGCACAGGCGGTGCTTCCAGCGCCTTGTAAAAAGCGGAAAAATCCAGCCCCGGCAGGGTGCTCATACGGGCAAGAAACGCTTCCGGAATCATCATTTTCCTCCTTCATATCTGTGTGGCACAGCGGCAAAAAAACGGTCAGATACAGTCAGTATACCCCGCGTGTCGGGATTTGTCAATAAGATTTTTGAAAAAGCCCTTGACAAGCGCCGCGGCGCGTGCTATAATAATTGAGCAGTTCGGAAAACCGTGTGTGCGAATATGCCGGAATGGCGGAATTGGCAGACGCCCGGGACTTAAAATCCCGTGATACTCAGTATCGTACCGGTTCGACCCCGGCTTCCGGCACCAATATATCGCGGAGTAGAGCAGCTTGGTAGCTCGTCGGGCTCATAACCCGGAGGTCGTGAGGTTCAAATCCCACCTCCGCAACCATTGAACAGGTCCCAACTTTCCGACCACCGTAATACGGAGTCGGCAGTTGGGACTTTCGTTATATATGCCTACATGTTTTCGGACTCCGTTTCAAATTGAAGCGGAGTTTTCATGTCCAATTTTCTGTGTGGACGCTCTTCGTTGAAAAAGTGAATGTATTCTTTAACGACTGCTTCCAATTCGAGCGGCGTTTGATAGAGATAGCGGTATACCGCTTCGTTTTTCAGAACATGAAAAAATGATTCGCATACCGAATTATCATAAGGAGTTCCCGGAGTCGAGAATGACTGCCGGACTTTTTTCTTTTTCATGTAAGAACGGAAAACATGGGATGTATACTGCGCTCCCTGGTCGCTATGTACCATCAGCCCTTTCGGATAACCGCGCTTCTGAAAAGCACCATCAAAGGTTTTCATAGTAAGCGTCGAGTCAATGGTATCGGAAATGCCGTATGACAACACCATGCGGGAAAACAAGTCGATATACACACAGATGTAGCAAAATGATTCTGCAACCTTGACATAAGTAATGTCTGTTATCCATACAAGGTTCGGAGCAGGTTGGTCAAAGTTCCGGTAAAGATAATTCTTCAGATACAGCCGCGGGATCGGCTTTTTGTGTTCTGCATAGAATTGCGGCTTTTCCACTTCAAGTCCCATTTCCTGCATCAAGCGACAGACTCTTTTTTCACTGACCTGATAACCGATTTCCGATAGCTTATGGCGAATTGGCTTTCTGCCGAATCTTTTTTTGCTGTCCATAAAAATTTTCTCAATCAACGGCTTAATCTCGGCATCACCGATTTCATAGGATGTAATGGTATTTTCACGGCGCTTTCGGTTATAATAAGTTCCACGCGACAGGTTCAGTGCTTCACATAACACCCGAACAGAGTATTTTCCATCAAGCTCGTCAATCGCTTTCATTTTTTCATCAATTGACGAATTGACGCCGCAAGATGCACTTCTCAGAACCTCAAGCATTTGTTCCGTTTTGAGCAAGTGCCGTTGTTTTTGCATGTAGTTGGATGTGGTACGCTGCCCTCCGACGCTGAGATGATGGCTTTCATCATATTCCTTTTTCCATGCAAACAGGGACGATTCTGAAACTTTGAAGTGCTCTTTTGTTTCTTGTATCGTATGATTGCGTTCGTAGTACTTCACAACAGCGTCCTTGAATTCTTGCGTGTAGATTTTTGGTGACATTTTGACCTCCTGGCGATTAAGTAGATAAAATATTATATCACACAGGAGAGATATCGTCGATAGTGCTACAAACAGCAGGTTATGGTTTAGGCATACCTCTTAAATGTCAATTCTATTTATTGTCTTGCGCATAAGTAACCTTTCACGCTTGCGCGTGATGAAAAAATCATCTATTTAAGTATGAGCTAATTGGATTGTCGGCCTCACCATTTGCGTCTAAAAGACTGCGCAATTGAGATGATATTTGAGATTTATATGTTTCGATTTGAGGAACAAAAGAATAAATATCCGTCATATCAAGAGAAACTGTTCTAAAATTTCCGATATCAAAGGGTATTTTGTCCGCTGACCTGCTAATATGTATCGCAGGAAGTCCCTTCATATGCCGTACAGCCAGTTCATAAAACACATTAGGATTATGATAAGAAAGATCTGCAATAACCATTTTTGACTTGGTTATATAATCCAATATTTGATGAGTAATAATTCCCGGCTTGTCTATTTGATCTGCGCGCACTGCTTTTAAGTCATATTGTTCAAGCACCGGAATAACTATGCATTCTAACAACATATCAGAATGTTTGCGTTGCTCACTCCCATCTTCTCCTATAGGGGTAATGTAGAAGCATATTTTATCATATTCAATGCGGTTTGTGGTATCTGCTGTTATTGAATCATTCTTCCTTGTTGAAATATCAAGTTTTGCCGTTTCGCTACCGTGACTGACATCCGACAAATGACTTTGATCTGTTTCTTCGATAAGGTGCTCAATAGTAATAATTCTTTGCGCCCCAGAGAAAGTTTTAATTAGTCCTACATATTTTGCGTTTACAATAAACGTTTCAACACATTGCTTTGCCTCATGTTCTTCAAGGCCAAATTCGGTTACGCAGTCCTCCATAACCTTATTTGTTGGCAATTTCATCGATTTGTATGTATCATAAAGATGCTCAAAAAATGAATTGCTTTGTATTGCTAATTGAAATTTTGCCAGCAATGCTTCTCTAAAGGGGCTGTCTGGATTGACCGCCTTGCTTCCTGTCTCGGTCAATTCAAGGTACTCTGCTTGATATCCACCTGCTGTCAACCCATATTTTGAAGAAGCGGTTATTAATGATCTGCTTGGACCACTTTCAGGAGATTTCCCCAAGTGATCAAAAAGTGTAATTCTGCGAACTTTTTGCCCAGAAGCGCATTCCCAAATTCCCTTTGCGATAATAAAAGCATCTTCAAATGGCATGGAAGGAATGCATTTAACAGCTTTTTTACTCATCTTCTTTGTCGTTTGAATTGAATCATTATTGGACACATTTTTTATAATTTCTTGTTTGTCCATCAAGTTTACTCCTTTACTTTTTCCTTAATCTCTTCCACCAGCAGATGTACCGTAGTGCAAGGTAACATCTCTGATGGTATCTTTTTTTCGTCACGCAAATGTGCTTCGTGTTTTTGCTTTGCAATTTTAATCGCTCGTTTTTCATCACCGAACCGATTCAATTTTTTATATATATCCGGATCGGATTTAACATACTTTTGGCCTGTTATGCATTCGAATGTTGTGGCAAATCCATCACAACAAGCGACAGAGTTTCCATATGTAGGCATAGTGCCAAAGTAAGCACTAAACCATTCTTCGATACACGGATTCGTCCAGCCAACATGAATGCCGCAATCGTCTGCATGAGCAATTATGCTATCAAAATCTTTTACCTGATCACGATCAAATATTATCCAAGGCTCCCCATATTGAGGTTGCAGCGATGCAAGTTCGCGGGCTTCTTCTACTAAATCTTTGGTATTTTTCTTAATAACCTTTATAACCAATTTGCCTTGCAAATGCTTCGGTATTGAGTCTCGCACACCGAACATATAGTTCTGCTCAGTTTCCTTTGTGTCGGTAACAATGAAATAGTATCCAAGTTCTGGGATTCTTTGTTTTGAAAGTTGATCCCTGGTTTTTCTTTTCCCGTTTCTTTCAACTCTCGGCATACTTATTCCTCCTTAAACATATCAAAATATTTTAAGGAAGGGATAGCACCATATTTGCCCAGCAAATAGTTCTTTTCGTAGTTTTCGTCCTTTCGTATTTTAACACCGTCTTCATCAACGAAGTCTGCAAGTGAATACAAAGTTGAAACACCGTCCAAGGTCTTTTCCGTAAACCAGATTTCATCTCTGCGGAGCATATTACCGTTAAGCTGCCAAGAATCGTGAGAGGTAAATATCAACTGAGCATTTTTGGTGTTAATCTCTGAATTCAAAAAAGTGATAACAAATGTCCTAACAAGCAACGGATGAAGCCTTGCGTTTAATTCATCTATAAACAAAACGCCACCGGTCGACAACACATCTTGAAGCATTGGGTAAAGTGCAAACATTTTCAAGGTTCCTGCAGATTCGTTCTGGAGAGGAATAGATGCAATTTGATCAGAATCGATCATCTTATGAATAGCGTCAATTTTTAGATGATCATCATCCTCATCATTATCCGCTTTTAATACTTCAATATTGAATCCGATAATGGAGGGATCAAAAGATGCAAAGTAATCCACTACATTTTTTTGTATCTTTTTATCATCCGCAAATCCTTCGGGTATTAACCGAGACAAAAAATAATTTTCCATAGGTTCACCAAAGTCAGCAAAGTCATTGTTGATAAACCAGTCACGAATATACTTCAGCTTAGCAATCTTAAGTTTTGCACCTAAGGATACAATCAGCGTTTCATTTTCCAAGGCAATTTTCAAATTTTCCTGACTTTTTTCGGGAATACCGGATAAATCAAGATCATTTGCATTGCGATAAAAGATTTTTTTGTAATTTCCACGAGAAGTCTTCGACTTATAATTTAGCCATTCTTCGCATACACCATTGCCATTTACCGTAAAGCCATAGTTGTAAGTTTTTGCTCCGTTTTCTTCGGAATCGATAAAATATACCTCGAAAGAAGATTCTGCAGAGCGACTGCTAGAATCGAAAAGAAATGGGGTTGGCTTAAAAAAGCGTGACTTTTTCTTCTTTTGCTCCGATTCATCGCCGTAGTCTAAAGAATTAATGACATACGCCGACATATATCTAAAAGCTTCTTGTACATTAGATTTTCCGCTTGCATTAGCACCAAATATTGCGGCAACGGGAAGTATTCTTTCGTTTGCAATACTAATAACATGATTACTGAACTCAGAAATTTTAGTTGCGGTCATATCTATTGTTGTATCATCTCTGAAAGATTTAAAATTTTTAAAATTGAATTGTAACAGCATTGAAATTTTCTCCTTTCTCTCTTTCACTATCTATTATACTCGTTTTTTTAAAAAAGTCAACATCTAATTGAGATTTTTTCTCAATTAGATGTTTGAAAATCAGCACTGAATTCTGAATCACAATAATACTATTAAAAAACGACTTCAAAAAGCGCATCTGAAAAAGAGAGGTATATTTTTTGGTTGACCTCACTTTTCTGCTGTTATGCTTTCAATCGCAAAAAAGTATTACAAATATGGGGAACTCTATATCAATAAGGATTTTCGTGTGATATCTTTTTCGGCGGCGCGATACAAAAAGAAAAGCACCCCTTGCGGGTGCTTTTCTTTTTGGTTCTGAAATGCGACCTGAACCCCGCGCACATACGGGTTACCGGAGGGAGTGGGCATGGAGCGCGACCGCCGCCGGGGGCGGGAGGAGGGAGCGCGACAAGGGAGAAAAAAAGGAGAGCCGGGGGCGGAGTGACTCCGCC
>URMC01000040.1 GCA_900548735.1 uncultured Eubacteriales bacterium
CCATCCGGTTGGCGGCGGTGGTATAAAACGTGTTGCCGCCGAAAAAGCGGGGCGGCGTATCCGCCGAGAGGATTTCCCCGTCAAAAAACAGGGCGCACCGGTCTGCGGTCTCTGCCGCAAATTCTACATCGTGCGTGACCATCAGCACCGTGATCCCCTCCGCCTTCAGGGTGTTCAGGATCTCCCGAAGCACTGATTTTCCGCCGGCGTCAATCCCTTTGGTCGGCTCATCCAGAAGAAGAATCCGCGGCGCGGTCAGAAGCACCTTTGCCAGGGCGCACTTCTGCCCCTCCCCGCCGCTCAGGTCAAAGGGGTTGCGATCCAGCAGATGCCCTATGGAAAGTTTTTCCGCCATCCTACGGATTTTTTCTTCCCGCCCGGATTTCGGCGCGCCGTGCGCCTCCAATATCTCGGCAAAATCCGCCCGTACCGTATCCCGGATAAATACCGTTTGCGGGTTTTGAGGCAGGAGCGCCAGCACGCCGCGATACAGTGCGTTGCCCCGGTACTCCCGGATCGGCTTGCCGCCGATCGTCACCCGCCCGCGATACGCCCGGCACAGCCCCGCAATCACGCTCAGCATTGTGGTCTTGCCGGTACCGTTGCCGCCAAGCACGGCATAGATTTCCCCCTCGTATACCCGCAGCGCGGTGCCGCGAAGAATATCCGGTAAATCCTTTTCGTAGCGGAACCACACATTTTTCAGTTCCAGTGCCACGGTTTCGCCGTGGCGGTACTCCGCCTCCGGCAGAGCCCCGCGCCGGGCGCCGAAATGCCGCTCCAAAAAGTCCCGTCCCTCCCGCACGGTCAACGGGCACCGATCCGCCGTGTGCAGCGCGCGGAACACCCGCACCGCACTGGGCAGCGCCGCCTGCATCGGGTGCCCGGCAGGGAGCGCGCCGCCGATGTTTTCCGGCGCGTCATACAGCAACACCCTGCCGTGATCCATCAGCAACACCCGGTCGGCAATCGGAAAGACCTCCTCCAATCGGTGCTCCACCAGCAGGATCGTCAGCCCCAACTCGCGATTCAGTTTTTGCAGGGTGGCAATAAAATCCGCCGCCGCAATCGGGTCCAGCTGGCTGGTCGGCTCATCCAGAATCAGCACCTTCGGCTGCATCACCATCACTGCCGCGAGATTGAGCAGTTGTTTCTGCCCGCCGGAAAGCTCGTCTGTTTTTTGGCGGAACCAATCCTGTATGCCGAAATAACTTGCCATTTCGCCCACGCGGCGGCGGATGACCTCGGAGGAAACCCCCAGATTTTCCAGCCCGAACGCCAACTCGTGCCACACCTTGTCGGTCACAATCTGGCTGTCGGGGTTCTGCAACACATAGCCGATCTCTGCGGGCGTCCGTTCCCCCGCGGCGTAAGTAATGGTGCCCGTCAGCTCCCCTGCGGGGGCAAGTTCGGGTTTGAGCAGGCGCAGCAACGTGGTCTTTCCGCAGCCGGATTCTCCGCATACCACCACAAACTCGCCGCTGTGAACGGAAAAACTGACCGCGTCCACGGCGGGGGTTTCCGCGCCCGGATACCGGAAACTCAGATTTTCGATCTGTAATAATTCCATACTGCCACCTCCTTTACTTCCATCGCAAACGGGCAAAAAGACAACACCGCAAACGCAAGATACGCCGCCAGCGCCAAGGGAGAGCACGCGAGGGTGCTGATCCTCGGATAATAGGCAAACGCGGTGGCGCGGCTTGCCATGCCAAGCACGGTCACGCCCGTTAAGGCAACGCTGACGGCAAGCAACGCCCCGTCCCTGCCCGTAAAACGGAACAGTGAAAAATGGGTGCGCTTTCCTCTCCCGTACCCTCTTGCCCGCATGGCGGAGGCAGTTTCCATCGCGTTTTCCAGCGACCAGGAGATCATGGCGAGAAACACCCGCCCGGTACTGCGGATCTTATCCACCACCCCGCGGGAGGAATACAGCCCCATTGTTTTTTGCGCGTGTTTCACTTTTTTCATCTGTCTTTTGAACATCGGCAGAAAGCGCAACACCATGGAAAGCACCAGCGCCAGTTTCGGGATAACCCTGCCGAACAGATACAGAAATTTGTCGCCGGTCATCACCGCGCTGTAACATTTGCACCACAGCATCACACCGATAACCATCACCGCAATGGCGGCGCCGTAAACAAACGCCTCCATCGTGACGGGGTTGCCGTTGAGGAAAAACAGCGGCGTGACCCCGTTGTGGGAAAACAGCGGGTTGGTGATTGCCACCAGCAAAAACAGCGGGATGTAAAAGCCGAGATCCCCCGGCACGTCGCTTTTTTTCTGCAACATCGCGCAAAAAAGAATGCCGCCGAGCAACGCCGTGACCGAAAGCACCGGGTTGCCCGAAAACATTGCCACCGCCAGCACGGAAAGAAAATAAAACAGTAACACCGCCGGGTGCACCGCGGAAAAAGCCTTCATGCGGCGCCCCCTTCCATCCACACACAGCCGACGTCTCTGCCGAGGTCGCAGGTGTAGACCCATTCGATGACCTGCCCGTCCTTTAATTCATATTTGGAACACCCGTAATTGGGAAACTCGCCGTCCACGCGGTACATCCAGCCCGAAAGCGGCCCGCAGGAAAACTCATACAGATAGTGAATCCCCTGCACATACACGCTCCCGAAACTGTTCTGATCCGCCCCCTGATACTCCATCTGAATTTTGTTGTACCGCACCGCGCGATCCAACAGATCAAACACCGTATCGCCGGGGCGCAGCACGTATTCGGTGGGGGGGAGGATCACGCCGTCCGGCGGCACAAACTCCTCGGAGCGAAGAGCCGGGTCAAGGTCGTCATAATTGGCAAGCACCGTGTCGCACCGGATACTCAGCGTAACCGTTTCGCTCTCCGGCGTGATGTCGTCAATATGCGTGAGGTAGTATTCGTCCACCGACTGGATGTTGGTGCCGCTGATCACCAGAGCGACCAGCAGTACAATCACAAATATGGCGATAATGTCCTTTTTCATCTCTCCCCCTCCTTTCCGTACAAATGATTATGGTTCGTCCCGGTATTCTGCGGCAAGCTCTTCCAGCTCCCGCTCTTTCCGGTGGCGCCGGCGATGAATGTTTCGCACCAGGAACACCGCCACCACCACTGCCACCACCAGGCACGCCGCCCCGATGATGAGCCCGCGCAGGAGGTTATCCAGTTTGGTTTTGGTTTTGATCACGTCCACAAAGCGATCGAACTGCGCCCCGTCATACACCTCCACCACGCGATAGCGCGCCACAATTTCATCCACCGTTTTTTTGTCTTTGAGCGAAACGCCGTCAAACGGATACAGTTTCTCCCGGATGTCCGCATTGATACGGTCAATCTCCGCCTGAATCGCTTCAATCTGTTCTTTTGCCGCTTTCAGTTTTTGCTCATAGAGCGATTTGCCCTCAAATTCAAAGCAGTTGCGGATTTTCTCCCAAAGTTTCAGCACCTGCACGCGGTATGCCGTTGTCAGTTTCCCCGGCAGGGCGTCGGTTGCCGCCCGGTCGGTATCGGTAAACTCCTCCATCGGGCGGATGACGCCTGCATCCCCGCTGTTGTACTCCACCTTTTCTTCCGCATACGGAATTCCCGCAAAGGCAAGCAATTCGGACAAATGCCGGTAATTGCGGACATAACTGCGCTCCGCGGCGTCGATGGCAAGATACTGCTCGTAAACCGCCGCGATTTCCGCGGTTTCGGACGTCCAGGTCAGGGTGTCGATCTTTGCCTGCACCCCGGCAATCTGCTGCCGGAGAGCGTCCCCCTGCTCCGGGCGGAAGTCATACAGCCGGCGCATCCCGTTTTGCAGGCGGAGAATTGCCGCCATCCCGTAAAGCGCCTGCTCGCTTGCCATGGTGTTGGAGCGATCCGGCAGGGACGTCGGGTTTTCGGGGTCATAAACAAAAGAGTGGAGGAAACCGCCGTCCCCGTTCCGGTATTTCAGAATTCCGTCATACACCGTGTGCCCGTTTTTGAGAAACCGGGTGTCGGTAAACGGGTCAATCCCAAGGGAGCACAGCGCCACAGCCACCTGCACGGCGCTCTCGCAGTTCGGCATTCCCCAGCTGAAAAAGCCGCCGTCCTGCTGTTGCAGGTCGGAAAGGCATTTCAGCGCTTCGTCGGTGGCGGTGCGCACTTTTTGGGTGACGGGCGCGCCCCCCGCCCCGGGATATGTATATTCTTTTTCGCTGTTATAGTAAGGCGCCAGCGCCTGAATCGCCATTGCCGTAATATCCGGGTCGGCGGTCTCGCCCGAAAGCGCCCAGCCCCCGTCGGTCAGTTGGCGGTTCAAAATATTCAGAATGATGTCGTCCCTGGTATAACAGGCGCCTTCCGGCACCTCGTAATACAGGCTGTCCAGCGTGATCAACCCCCAGATAAACCCGTTGATGCCTTGTCTGCCGAGAATCCCGTTGCCGTTTTCGTCCACCCGCCCATAGGTGCCGTCCGCAATCAGGTCAATGTCGCCGTTTTCCCCCATTCTTCTGGGGTTGCCGCTGCACGCAAGTACGGCAAGCGCAATCCGGTGCCACTCCGTGGATTTGGCACGGCTGAGTTTTTCCGGCGTCTGATAGCGTTTTTGCACCCGGTCGTTGATCACGGCAAGGTAGCCCGCCTGACCGTCCGCCACGCCGAGCCTGCCAAGCCCGATCGGAAACCAGTCGCCGTAAAAACGTATCGTTGATCAGGTACCCGTCAGCCCCGGAGCCGACATCCGCTTTTTTCCACAAAATGATTCCGTTTGCCACCTCTGCCACGTCCGCAGAAGCGCTTGCCGCGCCCGCCGGAAGAGCAAGCGCCCCGACAAGCAGAAAATACAGCCCGAAAAGCAGACAGCCGAACTGCCGCAAAAAACGTTTCATTCCGTCACTCCATACGCGGCTTTCAGTTTTTCCGTCTGCCGCTCCATTTCGTTTTGAGAAAGGTTCCATACGGAAACAGCCGCCAGCACCTCCCGGTACACGGTCCGGTCCGCGCCCCCGCGGGCAACCTCCGCCAGCATCCGCATAATCGGCGCATAATCCGGGTTGTCATCCAACAGACTGCCGGAACTGCCGCCGCCCAGCGCCCCGCCGCCGCCGAGATCCTCCCCGAGAATCACGGTAAACTGCACGCGGACGGCGTCGCCGTCCTGAGGGTAATAATCCGCAAGGCCGTAGTTTTTATAGACCCCGTTCACACTGTACATCCAGCCGGAACCGGAACCGAAATCAAACTCCCCCAGGGTGCCCCCCGCCTGTACGGAGCGGGTATAGCCGCTGTCCTTTACAAACTCCCACACGCCGTCGGCAATGCGGTTGCCCTCCAGGTTCAGCCCCCCGACACAAGCAAGGTAAAAGCCGCTTTCCACGCGCCCGGTATAGGAATACGTCCATCCGCGTTCCTCTAAAATCCCAATCAGCGTTTCGGAGAACGGCACGCCCTCATAAACCGGCACGTACACGGGGGCGATAAAGTATCCGCATTCGATGGAGAATCCCTCCATGGAGAACGCAACCTCTCCGATCTGCTCTCCCGCGCCGACAGGGTCGGCAGTCATCCGGTAGGTGACCGCCGAACTTCTGCCGTAATTGTCGGTTGCAACGATCTTCAAAAGGAACGGCGCGCCGGTATGGGCGGCAAACGCCCCGGTTTTGAAGCGGATGCGGTAACTGGTCATCACAGAGTCATCCCATACCAGGGCAACCCCGCTGACCGGGGCGAAATTCTCCGCCCCGTCATCGGCATCAAAGTCCGCGAAAAAGGAAACGGCGGAAGCGGGCAGTTTCTGCCCCAGCCCGTCCTTTGCTTTCACGTCAAAACTGTATGTGCTGCTTTTGTAGGTCTTTCCGTCCGTGATATTTGCCGTCACGGTGGGGGCGGCGTCCACATACCGCACGGTATAGGCGTACTGTTTGGCGGCGTTGTTGTGGCTTGCCGTCAGCACAATGCGGTTTTCGCCCGGTTGCAGGGTCATGGTATACCGCATCCCGTCGGAAGCAACCGCCGCGCCGTTCACCGTAACGTTCAGGTCGCAGGCATTCTCTCCATAACGCGCCATCGCGCGGAAATCCAGCCGGGGGTTGGCGGTGTCGGCATTTTCCAGATTGGTGACAAACACAAATCCGTCATAGGAAATCCGCCACTCTTTGGTTTCGGTAAAATCCCCGGCGCGCGCGATCATCGTCAGCGTATTGTCGCCTGCGGAAAGTTCCGCCGTATAAACGCCGTCCCTGGGGGAAAGCACACTGCCGTTGTGAAGCACCGTGAGGGCGCAGGGCTCCCCGTTGAACGCGGCGCCGGCGGCAAAGGAAATCCGGTCGTCCTCAATCCGCCAGTCCTCCGACAATGCCGGGAAGGTGAATTCCGCCCGGCGGGTGACCCGATAGGTTCGTGCAATCCGGTCTTTGCCCTGTTGCGCCGAAAATTCAATTTCGTTTTCCCCGTCGCGCAGCGGCGCCGTGTAGGTGTGATTCTCCGCCGCCGTCAGCAATATGCCGTTACAGGTAACCTCCGGGGTAACGGGCTCATCCCCGTACAGGATCGAAAGGCGGAAAGAGTACGCCGCCTCCGCCTGCACCCTGCCGTCCTCCAGATCGGTGGCAAAGGTGAACTCCGCCGCCGGCGCGCAGGCGGCAAAAAGGCAAAGACAAAGCGCAAGCAAAAGCGCGCCGGCAATCAGTTTCCGAAAGTTATTCATACGTTATGCTTCAAACTGTTTCGTCACACACAGCATCGCGTCCATCCGCGTTGCTTCCGCAGTCTGCGCGGGCTGCTTTTCGCGCCAGTCTACGGTATATTTGGCTTTAGCGGAAAGCTCGCCGTCCTTTACGACTACCGTCAGAGTAATCTCCGTGTCGCCCTCAAAGTACATCCAGTCATAATACTGGTCATAGCTCACGCTGACGCGAACCGTGCCGTCCGGGTTTTCGGTCTTGGTGACGCCCATTGTCTGCGTGGAGTTTCCATATCCCCAGTTATACAGAATATCAATCGCGTCCTTGCCGAGGGGATTGCCTGCCGCGTCCTTAGCGTCTACCACAAAGTCAACCGTTGCGCCGTACCAGCAGATGACGCGGGCGCTCAGATTGGTGGAAACGGTGGGGTTGCCCTCCACGCGGGTCACTTTGATTGTGACCGTGGACGTTTTCCCGTCGCAACTCCCCGTCAGGGTGATTGTGTTCTCTCCGACGGCAAGCGCCAGCACATAGGTGCCGTCCGTGCCTGCCACCGCAAGACCGTTGAGCGTGACCGCCAGGTCGCAGTCATCCGCGCCGTATCTGGCAGAGGCGCGGAGTACCAGTTCCGCGGAGGCAACCTTGCCGCCGTCTTTCACCCCGCTGACCGTGATTTCCACCACTTTGGCAAACTCCGTTGCAGGAACGCCCCGGTTCCAGTTGCTACCGAGCGTCGCTTTGGTGCCGTCCTCGTTTTTGCCGCTCTCGTTGAACGCCGTTTTCAGCGTGGCATTGGTGCAACCGGCAAATGCCTGCCATCCGATTTCGGAAAGGGTGCAGGCAGTCAGATCCGCCGTTACAAGGGTTTCCATGTTCATAAACGCCTGAGACAGAATTCTTTTCAGGGTCGCGGGCGCCGTGTATTCGGTCAGCCCACCTTTGGCGGGAGCCTTGATCAGAACGGTTTTGTCAATGTCATAAAGTACGCCGCCCTCCACACACAGATACAGGCTGAGCGCGTCCACCCGGATCTCTTTGAGGTTGTCGGTATCGGTGATAAACTCCGAGCCGATTTTGTCAAGGGAAAGCGTTGCGGGCAGCGCAACCACTTCCAGCGCCGGGCACTCTTTGATAAACTGCCGCCCTACCGCGGTCAGTTTCGTGTGTGAGAAATCCAACACTTTCAGGTCGGAAAGATACCAGAAAGACATCTGACCGATGGTTTCAAGCGAGGTGCAGTCCGAAAAATCCAGCTCCTCCACCGCGGTATACGTTGCGGGATAGCCGGCGTAAGCGAAGAAGTGACTGCCGATTTCTTTCAGACCCGTCAGCCCGTCCAGCTTCACGGTTTTCAGTTTGTTGGGGGCGAGGAAGCAGGAGTCCCCGATCTTTTCCAATTTCGAGCACCCGGAGAGAATGACCTCCTCCAGATTCCCGCAGGAAGCAAAGTTCCAGTTGCCGATTGTGACCAGCTCCGTGCAGCGGCTGAAATCCAGGCTGCGGATTACGTCCTGATAAGAGAACACATTGCTTTCAATCGCGGTAACAGGTTTGCCGTTATACGTGCCGGGCACCACCACGTCCGCAACGGCAAAATCCTCGGCAAGGCCGGAAAGGATATAAGACAGCCCGTCCTCGGACTCCGCAAAGATAAAGTTTTCCGCCGGGGTCTCCGGGCGCTCCCATACGGCAACCAGCGCAAGGTCGGCGTCGGGCGTGATCTCCGCGTCCTTGGCGTACAGGGTCGTTCCGTCGCTCCAACCCTTGAACAGATACCCCTCTTTTTCCGGGAGATACGAAGCCAGTTTTACGGCGGCACCTTTCTCCGCGGTCACGCGGGTTTCGGCAAGCGTGCCGCCTGCCGGGTCGAAAGTCACGCTCACCGTTTCGGGCGCGGCCTCCACCCATTCGGCGGTCAGCGTCATATCCGCGTTTACGGTCACGGTGTCGCTACCCCCGTACACCGTTTCCCCGCTCTTGTAGCCGGTAAAGGTGAAGCCGGGTTTCACGGGCACATAATCGGCAAGGGAAAGTGCCGTGCCCGCCTTGACCTGAATGCTGGCAGCGCCGTTCAGCGTGCCGCCCGCCGGGTCAAAGGTCACGGTGTAGTATACCGCGGTGTCGCCTGCCGGCGTATCTTTGTCGCAGGCTGTGATCATCAGAAGTCCGGTCAGAACGGTCAGCGTGATCAGCAGGATACGGATCAGTTTTTGTTTCATCTTTTTTCTCCTTCATTGATGTGGCGATCCAAAAGGTCGCTTTTCGGAAATTCCGGGCATTGCCGGGGCACCTCGCTGTTCCGATGGTAAAGTTTTTCCGCCAAAAAGCACTTTTTCATCAGATAACATCCGATTTCCCCCCTTTCAAAAAAGCGCCTTCAGCCCGCCGGGGCAAAAGACGCGTCACACCGAGAAATCACCACCAAAGGCAAAGGACCGCAACCCTGCCGGAAAAAATCCCTCGGTTGCACGCTCCTCACCCAAGACGTGTTGAACCGGAAAGTTACGGCGGTATCCTGACTTATGATCGCGGGGCGCGCCCGCAAAGCATACCGGCGGTGCCGTTATGCTTGTGTCAAATACAGTAATGGCGGTTGTTCCGGATTTGAACCGGATTTCCTTTTCATCTACTCAGCTTACAACTTTTCAAACCGTATCTTCCCTTGGCTATTCAGTTTTCGTTTCAGTATACCATATTTCTCCCTTTTTTGCAAGAGAAATTTCGGAATGTGAAATCCTTTGTAAAATCCTTGCCGAAAAGCAAAAGCCGAAAGAAAATGCGCCGTTCTTGTAATTGAACAATGACCCCCGAAGCATAAGGAGAAATCGGCAATTTCAAATACAATTACATAAAAGCCCTGAAATCATTTTCAGGGCTTTTACCGGCATCATTCCAAAACTAAAATTCAATCAACTCTTTCCTGACGGTAAGATAAGGATGCGAAGAAGACGGATTCATTTCTTCATAACCATACAGCAAGGGATTATCTGTTTCTATATTTTCAGCCCTGGCATATTTACATTTTACATTAGAGACAATATAGCAATTTCCGTCATAGGTAACATCGCAGGAAACTTTTTTGATATTTTTGAATGCCGGGCTGTATAAATATATATCCTCTGCGTGCCAGATATTATTTCCTTTTGCCGTCCATCCTCCCTCTTTGAGAACCGTGTAGCTGTATTCTCCGGAATATCCGGCAGAGTGAAACTTTGTCTCATCATAGTGCATACCGTCCTCAGCAAATACATCTACGGCAAACCAGTTCGTAATTGCTACTCTCACAGCGTCTCTTGCTGTTTTCTGCGGAAAGATCTTCTCCAGTTGCACCGAAGCATCATCCATTCGGAAAACCAGTGCAATAACAGACAGTTCTATACACTGCTTGCTTGCATCATACCCCTCTACCACGGCATATACATGATAATTCATTCCGCAGGAAACATTAAACGCCCCATTGACATATAACCCGGAAAAACGTTGTTGCGGAATGCAGAAGCGGGCACCGGTATCATAAACACCTTCCTGATAATTTCCGAGGGAAATATAAGTAGTCTGATAATCGCCTTCTCTTGTTACCCGGCTGATACAGCCCTCAAATTCAACGGGCTGTCCATGATATTTTTCCGCAAAATCCCGAACCAAAGAATCTGACGGAGAGCTGACATCTATCAGCGTTGATAAATCTTCGTTATTGTCGGTTGTCAGAAAGTTCAGACGGCAAGTCAACATAATCTTGTCACCCGCCTTAATCGTTTCTCCGGTTTCAACACTTTGGGCAACCACCGTATAAATCGTTACATCGTCAATGATCTTCGACTGATCCGCCGGTAGCTCATATTCCACAACAATGTTTTTAAATCCGGCATCTGACAGTTTCGCTTTTGCCTCAGCTTCTGTCATGGAAACAACATCTATCATCGTCTGTTCTTTGATTTTAATGTACTCTTCCGTTTTCATGCAGGTCAACACAATTTCGGTCTGTTTCCCGACTTCGGTACCGGCAACGATATTCTGTTCCGCTACTGTCCAATTGGATTCTTTCCAAATAGAAGATGGCTCAGCGGTAATATGGATAAACCCCAAATCTTTTAAAGCAGTTTTGGCATCCGGCAGCAATTTCCCGCACACATCAGGCATCACCACATTCGGCTCATCCGGGGGAATATATTCTTCCGTTTTAACACAACTTAAAATGATTTTCGTGTTTTTGGCAACCGATTTCCCCGCTTTAACGTTTTGCTCCGTAACGGTCCAATTGGAATCAATCCATATAGACTGCGGCTCGACACTGAGATTTGTAAAGCCGATTTTTTTCAATGCTTCTTTTGCGTCAGAAAGAACACACCCTCTCACATCAATCATCTCAACGGTATCTGCCGCAAGGTCAGATCTTTTTATGTCAGTACCGTCACTGACATCGGAATCCATACACGATGTCAATATAAATAACAATATCAATAAAGCAATGAAAACATTTGTTTTTTTCATTTTTTCATCCTTCTTTTTTATTTGTAAATATTTTCTTAATAATATCACATTCCGCATATTTTGTCAACAAAAGGATTCCGGATTGTCGCTAAACTAAAAAAGTGCGGGAAAGCAAAAGTTTTTCCCGCCCCTTTTTATCAAGCGCCCGACGCCCGTGGAATATCGATACCATTTTTTGAAATAATTGTCAATATTTAATTTAACATATTATTTATGAATAATGCACGAAAATTCTGCGGCTGACTTTTCGCCGCAGTTCTGGCAAAAACAGGTCGCCCGCGGCGCAGATTCCGCCGCCCAATACGATTGCCTCCGGGTGGAACGCATTGATGGCGTTTGCCACCCCGTCCGCTAAGTAATCCGTATATTTTTGCACCGTTTTTTTCGCGGTCGGGTCACCGGCGCGCAACGCGTCAAACACCGTTTTACCGGTCACGCCGTCGACAGTCCCCCCGGCAAGTTGCCACAGGCGGCTTTCGGGGGCTTTTTCCATCGCGTGCCGCGCCTGACGAATCAGTGCCGTTGCCGAAGCATACGCTTCCAGGCACCCGCGCCGCCCGCAGGTGCACCGCACCCCGCCGGAACGGATGACCTCATGTCCCAGTTCCACGCCGGCACCGCGATTGCCCTCAAATAATTTTCCGTCCAGCACGATCCCGCTGCCGACCCCGGTGCCAAGGGTCAGCATCACCATGGAACGGTATCTCGCCCCCGCGCCGCGCACAAACTCTCCCAGCGCCGCGGCGTTGGCGTCATTGGTCACGAAAACCGGCACGCCAAGGGCGGTTTGCAGGGTTTCTGCCAGCGGTACCTTTTGCCACATCAGGTAATTGCTGGATATGCCGGTGCCGTTTTTGGCATCGATCAGACCGGGGCAAACCACGCCTGCGGCAGTAACTTTGGCCCCGCTCTTTTCTTCCAGTTCGCGCAACAATCCCGCCATCTCGGAGATCACCTTGGCGGCGCCCGCTTCTTTGCCCGTGGGGCGCTGACCTTTGACAATCAATCTGCCCTCGGCGTCCGTAATGCCGCACTTGATGGCTGTACCGCCAAGGTCAATACCGCCGAAATAAGTCAGGTTTCCTTTGGTCGTCAACACCACTGTGGCGTTGCCTTTCAGGGTATATTTCTCCCCGCACGGCACAAAAAAACTGTCTCCGGGGGCAAAGGTCCCGCCGCCAATCGTGCCGCTGCCCGACACCACGGAAACGGCAGTGAAACTGTTTTCGTCCTGTGCCGAAAATTCACCCGCAAGGCGCAATTCCGAACAGGTGAAGTAACGGCATGCGGTCAGTTTGCGCAGTTTTCCGCCGGGAACCGCCACCGGCTCACCGCGGTGCGTTTCATCCCGAAATGCGCCAAAACGCATCACGTCTACCGCCTTATTCACGTGCAGGGGGCGCAGTTTTCCGTCCGCGCCGCGGCGGTTGTAGTCATACACGCGATAGGTCACGTTACTGCTCTGCTGTACTTCCAGAATCACACACCCGGCGCCGATGGCGTGCACGGTGCCCGCCTCAATCAGGTAGCAATCCCCGGCGCGGACGGGGATAAAGTGCAACAGCTCCTCCACGGTACCGTCCTGCACCTTTTGCAGAAACTCCTCTTTATCGGTATCCCGTTCAAACCCGCAGTAAATCCCGGCGCCGGGGTCCGCGGAAAGCACATACCACATCTCGGTTTTGCCGTTGTCGTGCTCTTTTTCCCCGGCATACGCGTCATCCGGGTGCACCTGCACGGAAAGTTTCTGCGCCGCGTCAATATATTTGATCAGTACCGGAAAGCCGGTACCGGCAGGGTCGGTAGCAGTCGGATGTTCCGCCAGGTATCCGGCAAAGGTCCCCCCGTCGGCAAGGCGGCTTTCCCCGTCCCGATGGACGGAAAACTCCCAGCTTTCCGCCACGATACCGTCCTTTTTCCGCCCGAACATGGTTTTCAGTTTTTCCCCGCCCCACAGATAATCTTTCAGTACCGGTGTCAGTTTGAACATTGCTTTTTCCTTTCAAGAATTCTCATTGGCCTGACAGGAGGTATCCCCTACTCCCGGCAAATTTCTGCTTATATCATACCACATCTGTTGCCGGAATGGGAGAAGTTTTGTAAAAAAGCAAAATCCTCCCTTTCCAAAAGGCGAATCGGTGCCTCGTCTCTCCCCTTTGCGCGGCAGGGGCAAAGTGTTGGCTTCATTCTGCCCGAAAAAAGCAACCGGGAGATGCGGGACGCAAAAGTATTTTTCATCATATCACAGCCAAAAAACGCTGTCGGGCGCGTAACGTGTGCGGATTTCGCGATGATTTTGTGAATTTTTCAAAAAACACTTGACAAACCGCGCACAAATATATAATATAAAGACAGAAAGTGCGAAAAGCACCAACCGAATATGTTAAAAGCAAAATAGCCGCGAGGTTATTACGCAAAGCTATAGGGGCTCCCTGAGCCAGCCAGTTGCCAAATTACGGATGTAGTTTGGCTTTTTTTATTGCCTTGGAAAGGAGAAACGAGATGACGGTCAGATGTAAACGCGGTCTTATCCTTGCACTGGTGTGCGTTTTGGTGCTGGCAAGCGCGGTGGCGGTTGCCGCCACGGTGTTGTTTTCTTTCCGCGTCAAGGGCAACATCAACGGTGACACCGCCGGGGTGGACGGGCTCCTTTCCCTCACTGCCGACAATACCGTGCTCTCCTTTTCCGCCGCCGGCGAGACAAAAGACGTGCCGCTTTGCGTGAAAAACAGCACCGGCAAAAACATCGTCTATCATTTCGGGCTGAGCGCCAAAACCGCCCTGACCGATGAGAGCACTGCCCGCCTTGCCGCCGCCATTCTCGTTTTCTTTGACGGGGAGTTTGCGGGCACGCTGGCGGAGCTGACCGCCGGGGGTGAAGCCGCCATCGGGCAGGGGCTGGTGATGGGCAAGAGCGAGAACACGGTGGAGATGACCCATACCCTTTCGTTCCAGTTGCACATTGCCGCCGAAGAGTCGCTCCTCCATCAGGCAGTGGAAATCACCGTCACCACCTATGCGGAAAACGCCGATTACCGAACGGTGCTTTTCGTCTCCAATGAGGAAGAATTCTTACGCGCGGCGGACGACATCAACAGCGGGCTGCTCTCCGGCACGGCAACCGTTGTGCTTGGCGGCGACCTGACCCTTTCCACCGCGGCAGAACTGAAAAACCCCGCCAACATCGACCTTTGCGGCAATACCCTTACACTGAACGCGACGCTGACCCTCTCGGGGGCGGGCGCTTACCGTCTCTATTCTTCCCGCCCCGTGGCGGCAACCACGGTGGGCGGCAGCGGCGGCATTACGGTGGACAACGCGGGGGCGGTACTCGACATTGCCGACTTCACCGCGGCGGACGGCACCAACGTCGGCGCGCTCTATGCAGCAAAAGTCAGCCTTTCCGCCTTTGACGGCGCGGCGGCGGCGTTCTTCCGGCAGGCAGATGTGTTTTACGGCCAGATGGCCCAGATGCAGCCCTCCGGCGGCGGTTACAGCAACAGCTATAACAGCGGCGGCGAATGGAACGCTCCGGCGAAAACCGGCTCCGGCGGCGTGTCCCTCGGCAGCGTGGTGCTGCTGATCGTGGCAATCCTTGTGGTGTGGGCGCTGCTGGATCGGGTACGGTACAACCGCTA
>URMC01000041.1 GCA_900548735.1 uncultured Eubacteriales bacterium
CTACGGAACAGAGCGAACATATCGTAGGGGCGACCATTGGTCGCCCGCCGTTCCGTCTACCCGCCACTGCAACAAAAATCCCCGCCGCGGCATTGCCGCGGCGGGGAAAATCAGACCTCAGATTTGTTTATGCACGCTCTTATACTCGTCATAATAGCGGTAATAGGGGCAGGAAAAGGTGTCACGGTGCAGGTACCGGATGCGGTCGTCCTCGTCCAGCCTCATGGTGCAGCAATACACGTCATCATACTCGTTGTAATCGTAAAACTCACAGGTTTCGCAATTGGCGCCGCCGGATTTCTTCGGTATTCTTTCTTGCATCATCATTCCTCCCCTCGTTTTTCCGGGGTCCCCCGGTACTGTTATTATAGCAGAAAACCGGGAGAAATGCAAGCGTTTCAGGAAAATCCGAAACAAAGCGGCAAAAAGCCGAACGCAAAGTGTGTGAGGGCGCACCCCCACACACACCGCACCCGGTGGAACATCCACCCGGTGATCAGGCAAAGAAGCATGGCAAGCGCCATCATCCGGATGCCGTACACCACATGGAACGCCCCAAACGTGAGCGCGGACATCAGATTTGCCAGATGCGGGTGTTTGCCGCCGAAAACCGACTCAAAACTGTATAGCATCACGCTTTTGGCAAGCACCTCCTGCATCGGCGCCACCAAAAAATAGGTGCTTCTGGCATTATCCCCCTGTACGTGCAGAGAAAACGCCACTTTTCCGTGCAAAAAGAATGACCCGCCGACAAGCAGCGCTACCAGCCCCAGCGCCACCCCGCCGCCCAGCGAAAGGGAACGGAACAACACCCGTTTGGGCACTAAAATGCCCATCTCGTCAAAATTCATCGGGGTAAAGAGAAAAAGCGCCGCAAACAGCCCGATACCGAGCAATTCAATCAACCGTGCGTAATAATAAACCGGAAAATCAAAAAAACGGGAAAGCAACTGCCACAACAGCAAATAGACCGCCAGCGTCACCACCAAAAAAGAAAGCGTGCGCACCGCCCGTGTTTCTTCCATCAAACCACCGCCCCTCTCCGCTTAATTTTGCCGAAAGGCTTGACAATTATGCCGCCTCTTGCTAAAATGACATTGCAAAAAACCGGAAGCAAAGGAGAAAATCATATGAAAAATATTTTTGTGGAAGGGCACCGCGGCTATTGCGCGAAATACCCGGAAAATACGCTGATTTCCTATGAGGCGGCAATCGACCTTGGCGTGGACGGCTTTGAGTTTGACATCTGGCTTTCCAAAGACAAGGTGCCGGTGCTGATGCATGACGGCAACTGCAAGCGCACCTGCGGGGTGGATAAGCACCTGCGGGATATGACTCTTGCCGAGATCAAGCAGCTGGACGCGGGCTTTGCCGCCAAATTCGGCACCAAATACATCGGCAAAGGTGTGCAGGTGCCTACCCTGGAGGAGCTCTGCCAGCTGGTTTCCTCCCGCCGCCCGGAGATGGCGCTTGGCGTGGAGATCAAGGAATACACCGAGGAAACGGTGGATATTTCGGTCGCCATGCTCAAAAAATACGGTCTCTTTGACCGCGCGTGCTTCTACGCCTTTGACGCACCGACCATAAAATGGCTGAAAACCAAATACGATGCCCGCGTGATGGGATACCCCGATTTTCAGATGAAGCGCTGGAACGCGGAGGAGGGCTATCGCTATTATGACGAGATCGGGCTGTCGCTCTCGTTTGTCCGCTCCGAAATTTACAGCGTTTACGCCGAAAAGAAGATGCCGACCCATATGTACTGCGCCGACACCGCGGAGGATGTTGCAATGTGCCTGTCGAAGCCCGAGTGCACCCTGATTACCGCCAATGACCCGGTGCCGCTGATGCAGGCGCTGGGCAGAACGCCGGGCAAGACCCGCGAGATCTGACCCCTTTTTTTGCGCGGGCGGACACCCGCCCGCGCGAAAAACTTACAAAAATTTTGAAAATCCTCTTGACAAGCGGCGCTCGCTGTGGTATATTGTACAGGTACTCCGAAAGGGTACATGCGGCATTAGCTCAGCTGGATAGAGTGCCTGGCTACGAACCAGTAGGTCGAGGGTTCGAATCCCCCATGCCGCGCCAAAAATCGGCAAGCGTCGTCAGATGCTTGCCGATTTTTACTTCTTCACTCTTCACTCTTCACTTTTCACTTTTCACGCTCCCCGCCTGCCGATTTTTGGCGAGGTAATAGGTAATAGTGAATAGTGAAAAGGTATGTTGTTGAGCGTTGGTTTCCGGTGAGGGAATAGGTTTTTGCAAGGGTTTGCCTTGCTTTTTGTTTTTTAGCAGGAATACGAAACGGAAGAGAGGTGTTTTATATGGACGAAAGCCCGTTGATGATAAAATCCAAAGAATTTGCTTTGATGGTGATCCGGTCGTGCAAAGAATTGAAAAATGCAAAGTGCGAAAGTGCTTTGATCAATCAGTTTTTGCGTTCGGGGACAAGCATAGGGGCAAATATTCGGGAGGCTTTTTATGCTCACGGCAAATCTGATTTTATCGCAAAACTCCAAATCGCCCTGAAAGAGTGCTCTGAAACCGAATATTGGCTGGAACTGCTAACGGAAAGCGGATACTGCAATGATAAAGAGATACTGCATAAATGTGTGGAAGTGAAAAAAATACTGATTTCCTCACTGAACACCGCAAAGAAAAATCCATAACCCCCCCGGCCATTTGCTTGGTGAAAAGGGTTTTTTATTTAGCAATTTATGGTGTTTGTGCACCAAGCGGAAGATCGCGTACATAGGCACGCCGAGGATTATTGCAATCAGAAAAACCTCCCGGTCGGTGGCAACGCGCACCTGCCCCTCCAGCTTGGAATAGCTGGTGGGATTGATGTCACAGCCCTCTACCTGTAGTTTTGCCACAAAGTCCTTTTGTTTGATACCGCGCTTTTTCCGAAGAAATTCTATGTTTCTGCCGACCATGTTGGCGTTGCCGTATTCCTGTTTTCTTGTTTTCATAATTTCTTCCTCTTTATTTTAAAGCTCCCACCGGTTTATATTCTTTTTTAGAATTATATTCCCAAAAAGACTTGACAAAATTCCGTTTTGGAATTATAATGTTCATAGTTCCGTTACGGAATAATGAATTTCCGATAAAATCCGACAGGATGTTTCCTGCGCGAATATAAATTTGTTACATTCCGTGGGCAAAAGCTACCTGCCCGAAAAGCAGGAACCCCGTGCAAAAGTTTCTATTGTGAAGAAATAGACAAAGCGCTAAAAATCAATCGTTTATCTTTAGCAAAAAATGGAACTTTTCTACAAAAATAGTTAAATTTTAAGAAAATTCTTGAAAAAGCAAACTATGTTCGCTATAATGTTAGAGAAATAAGTTTAAAACGCTTTTTTGCTCCGCAAAAAACGCGGCAACCATCCGGTTTCCGCGGCAGGTCATGCTACGCATGATTTCTCCTGTTTGCAATTTTGCGGGGCAAGGGCGCAAAACCGGGAAAGGAGAGTGAGCGCATGCTTCGGTCAGCCAGTGGAAAAGCCCTGAAAATCTGGATTGTTGTGCTGTCGGTACTGCTGGCGGGTTGCGCGGTGGCGCTGATCGTGACCGGCGTGAAAAACGGGTCGCGGCATGACTCCGGCACGGTTACCCTGCCGGAAAACCTGATCACCTCCGGCGGGTCCGGCTCCAGCACCGGGATGAATGCCCCGGGTGCCACGCTGATCAAGCCCGGTACTAACGGGAAAGAAGTCAATACCCCGTTTTGCGCCGAAAATATGCTGCCGGGCGACAGCGAAACGCACTATTTCTGCGTGCGTATTTCGGGCAGGGAGCCGATGGCACTGCACTTCCGTGCACAGATCCGCGAGGGCGGGGAAGTGCTGGCGGCGGTGCTGAACGTCAAGGTGACGTTGCTTGGCACCGAAACCGTGCTGTACGAGGGGCTGATGCGGGATATGCCGGAGCTGACGGCAACCGTGACCCCGAAAGACGGCGGCTCCACCGATGTGTACTATGAGGTCACTGCAACGCTGAGTACCTCTGTCGGCAACGAGTTTCAGAATGCCGCGCTGACGGCGGATTTCCGCTGGTCCGCAGAGGGTACCGGGGGCGTAACCCCGGATCATAACGCGGATGCGCCGGATACCGCGCCGGTTTCCGCCGGGGCTGTGGTCGGGATTGTGCTGGCATCGGTTGCGGTTGCCGGAGGAATTGCTTTCCTGATTGTGGTGTGGATCCGTAAGCGGAAGAAGGGGGCAGGACAATGAACAAAACCGTAAAACATCTGACCGGCAGTATGATTGCCGTGGTGGTGCTGGCGCTGTGCCTGGCGGTGACAACGTTTGCACTGGTATATGCCACCCTGTCGGCGGAAAATAATCTGTTTCATACCGGGGCCGTTCAGATCAGCCTGAACGGCGGTCAGCCGGTCATCCGGGAGGAGGAGTTTCTCTTTGAGCCGGGCGCCACGCTGACCAAGACCTTTGCGCTGACGAATGAGGGTACGGCGGATGTGTACTACAAGCTGTATTTTGACCATGTGGACGGCGGGCTTGCCGGGGAGCTGACCGTGACCCTGATGATGGGCGATCAGATCCTGTACTGCGGCTCTGCCAAGGGGCTGACCCGCGAGGGCGTGAACGCCGCGCCGGATGTCCTGCGTGCACAGCAGACAAGAACGTTTACCATTTCCTTTACCTTGCCGGATTACGCCGGGAACGAGGCACAGGATCAGTCACTTTCCTTTGGGCTTTGTGCCGACGCGGTGCAGACGAAAAATAACCCGAATCGTATTTTTGACTGAAGAGGTGCATATGGGCCTGTTTCGGAAAAAGAATGCGAAGATATTGAAACCGCTCCCCATGCAAACCGAAAAGTGCGTGTGCTGTGGCAAGGATACCGGTATCTCTGCTGATTTTCCGATCGGGAAGCGGTTGCACTATATCCATGGGTGCGGTCAGCTGTGTGAGCAGTGTCATGACGCACTGCATTATTGGAGCGAATTTCATAACGACCGGAAGCTGACGGAGGAGCAACTGCTGGAGCTTCTGGAGAAATGCCGCCAAAAACAAGTGAGGAGAACTGCGGATGAAAGCGCGAAATCTGATTCGTAATATCGTGGTGTGGCTGTTTGTTGCCATTGCCGTGTTGATGATGGTGTTTACCATTATCTCGGTGGCAACATTTGACCGCACGGACCGCAGTCTGTTCGGGATGAAAGCGTTTATCGTGCTTTCCGATTCGATGAGCAGGACGGACTTTTCGGCAGGGGATCTGGTTTTCGTGAAAGAAGTGGACCCCGCGACCCTCGCGGAAGGGGATATCATTTCCTACATTTCGCAAAACACCGCCAATTACGGCGAGACCGTGACCCATAAAATCCGCCGCGTTACCACCGACGCCAAAGGCAACCCCGGCTTTGTGACCTACGGTACCACCACCGACACGGATGATGAGACTATTGTGACCTATCCTTTCGTGATTGGCAAATACAAAGGGCATATCCCCAAGATCGGGCGGTTTTTCCAGTTTCTCAAAACCACGCCCGGCTATATCGTGTGTATCCTGATTCCTTTTCTGGTTCTGATCCTTTTTGAGGGCGCACAGTGTATCCGGCTGTTCCGCAAATATAAAGCGGAGCAACAGGCGGCGCTGAATGCCGAGCGCGAAAAACTGGAAGCCGACAAGGCGGAAACCGCCCGGATGCTGGAAGAATTGCGCGCCATGCAAGCCAAACTGGAGGCAAAAGAAAACGCCGGAAAAGGCACCCCTTCGGGCGAGAAGCCGCCCGAATCCAATCCTTGATCCAAATTTTTGAAAATAAAAGGAGAAAAACTATGAAAACAACAACTTCTACCAAGAAAGCGTTCTTTCTGGCGGTACTTTCCACCTTGCTTTGCGTGTCGATGCTGATCGGCACCACCTTTGCGTGGTTCACCGACACCGCAAGCACGGCGGTAAACAAAATCCAGGCGGGTAATCTGGACATCGAATTAGAGTACAGCAAAGATTTTTCCGAATGGAAAAAAGTGAACGATACAACCAAGGTGTTCGAGGAGAGCACCCTGTGGGAGCCGGGTCGTACGGAGGTTGTATATCTTCGCGTCAAGAACGCAGGAAATCTTGCATTGAATTATACGCTCGGCATTTATAACCTTTACAATAGCACCGGCAAAAATGTTTTGGGCAACAAATATAGTCTCGGCGACTATGTGAAGTTGGGCGCAGCGGAAGCCGATGCTGCATATGCAGACCGTGCGGCGGCTATCAGTGCTGTGCAAGACAGCGCCAAAACGCTTAATAATATTGGGAATACCGGCGTTGTCGGTGAAACCCTTGCTACCAACGCTACAAAGACCTATGCAATGGTGCTTTATATGCCTACGGAAGTCGGAAACGAAGCTAACCCGAAAAATAATGATCCGTATTGGGCGGCAAAGGTTTCCTTCGGTATCAGTGTAAGCGCTACACAGGCAATGTCTGAATCGGATTCGTTTGACAATACATACGATGAAGATGCTGCCGCCATTCTGTCTGCAATCAGCTTTTCTTCCGGAAAGCACGAAATCACCCAGAATATGCAGGCAAACGGACGCTTTGGCGCAGTACAGGCTGAAAAAACAGCTCAGTTTACGATCAATGCCGATGTATATGCCGTGTACAATAAGGATGCGAGCGGCACTACCGGCGGAGCCATGGCTGTTTGGGCCGCCGGAAGCAGCAAGGTTATCATCAATGGCGGTGATTTCCGTCAGGTCGGTGTGCCTGCCGATGACCCTGTATGCGATCTGATTTATGCTGACGGAAGTGCTACGATTGAAATCAACGGCGGTACCTTCAAGGCTGTGACGCCCGCAAACACCCTGAACTGCAAGGACGGCTCCAATGCGAAGATTATCGTAAAAGGCGGTAGCTTCTATAAGTATGACCCGTCTAACCCGACCCTTGGAGACAACGAAGTTGTCGTTGCTGCAGGCTACCATGTAGTACAAGACGGCGACTGGTTCAATGTTGTTGCCGATTAACTGAAAATCACAAAGAAATCAAGTCCTCTCCGCCCTCGGGCGGAGGGGCAACCAAAGGGTATCAGCACATGGTGCCTTTCGGTTGGGCAAAACCAAAAATAAATAAAGGAGAAAACAGCAATGACAAAAAGTAATTCTACGAAAAAAGCATTGGTATTTGCGCTTCTGTCCACCCTGCTTTGCGTGTCGATGCTGATTGGCACCACGTTTGCATGGTTCACGGATACGGCAAGTACCGCAGTCAACAAGATTCAGGCAGGCAACCTGAAAGTGGAGCTGGTGAAAGAGGATGGCTCCAAGCTGACCGAGGCACTGAAATGGGTCTCCGCTGACGAGGGCGCCGAAATCCTGTGGGAGCCCGGCTGCACCTACAACCTGGAGGGTTTCAAGGTCAAGAACAGCGGCACGCTGGCACTGAAATACAAAGTGGTTATCTCCGGCGTAAACGGCAACGCAGACCTGCTGAACGTGCTGACCTTTACTTACACGGTTGACGGCGCGGCGTTTGACGCGGACAGCGAGTTTAAACTTGCCGCAGGCGCAACTTCTCCCGTGTTCACCATTTCCGCCCATATGGACGAAGCGGCAGGCAACGAGTATAAGGGGAAGGAACTGGACGGCATCGCTATCACGGTCTATGCAACGCAGGACACCGTGGAGAGCGACAGCAACGGCAATACCTATGATGAGAACGCAACCTACCCGGTTAAAACCGCCGAGGGGCTGAAAACCGCGCTGGTTTCCGGCGGCGTGGTCGAAATTGCGGACAACATCACCGTGGCGGATGAATCCGCCGACGCAATCAACAGAATCGGTGCAGATGCGACCGTCAACTTTGGCGACAACCGGGTCGTGCTGGATCTGCCCGCCGCTACGAGTGCTACCGCCAACTGGATCGGTGTGCGCGTTGCGGGCGGCAAGGTGGTCTTCAACGCCAACAACGGCGGCGTGCAGACCGCGGCAAATCAGGAACTGTATGCCGTAACGGTCGGCACTACCACCACTACCGCAAATCTGACCATCAATGGCGGCACCTATATCGGCGGCACCACTGCTGTACAGGTCACCAAAGGGACTCTGACCATCAACGGCGGTTTCTTCCGGGCTTACATTGAGGGCGAGGATGAGTACAATGCCAACCCCGCATACCTGATCAACTGCATTGATGATAACTACAAAGACGGCAGCGCGAAGGTGATCATCACCGGCGGCACGTTTGTGAATTTTGACCCCTCCAACAACGCGGCGGAGGGTGCCGGCACCAACTTCGTGGCTGACGGCTACAAAGTCGTTTCCAAAGAGCAGACAAACGGTGAGGTCTGGTACACCGTTGTTGCGAAATAATTTCTGATTTTATCCCCTCCGCCTGTGGGCGGAGGGGCAACCCAAGAGCACGAGCATATCGTGCTTTTGGGTTGGGCAAAACCAAAATAAGAAAAGGAGAATACGACAATGACAAAAAGTAATTCTACGAAAAAAGCATTGGTATTTGCGCTTCTGTCCACCCTGCTTTGCGTGTCGATGCTGATTGGCACCACGTTTGCATGGTTCACGGATACGGCAAGCACTGCGGTCAACAAAATTGTTGCCGGTAATCTGGATGTGAAACTGGAATACGCGACCGCATGGAATGAAACCGGCGAACCCACCGCATGGGCTGACGCCGAGGGCAAGACCCTCAACTTCCGCACGGCGGATAACAACACCAACATCCTGTGGGAGCCGGGCTGCACCTACAAACTCCCCGAACTCCGCGTGGTCAACAACGGCACGCTGGCACTCAAATTCAAAGTGGAGATTTCGGGCGTTGATGGAAACACCGGGCTTATGAAAGTGATCAACTTCACGATGAACGGAATGGAACTCGGCACCGACATCTCGCTTGCCAAGGGCGCAACCTCCGATGTGCTGGCGATTTCCGCCCATATGGACGAAGCGGCAGGCAACGAGTATCGGAATCAGGAGATCACCGGTATCGGCATAACGGTCTATGCAACGCAGGACACCGTGGAGAGCGACAGCAACGGCAATACCTATGATGCGGACGCCACGGTGGATTTCATCCCTGTCAGCACTACAGAAGAACTGAAAGATGTATTCAAGTCTGCCAAGGCGGGCGAGAGTGTCAATGTTTCTCTGAACGGCGATGTGGAGATCAGCAACAATGAGCTGGTTGTTGTCAACGAAAAGCAGAGCGGCGTTGGCGTTGGTGTGGGTGACATCAATATTCAGGCAAACGGCCATACCATCAAAACCACAAACAACGGGACTCGTTGCGTAAAGATTGAATGCTCTGATACGGTGCGCAACATTACGATTACCGGTGCTAAGATTGTGTCTGAAAGCACTGTCGGCAGTTCCTCCTCCGAGAATCGTGGCGTGCAGATTTTCAGCGTGAATAATGCAACGATCAATTTGGTCAACTGCAAAATCGAAATGAAGTCCAATGATTACAGCTATCCTGTGAAAATTGGTGGAACCAGTGAAAACCTTACCGTCAATCTTACGGGTTGCACCCTGACCGGTGCCAACTGCATTGAGAGCTTTGGCAAAAACTGCATTGTAAATATCACCGATTGCGTGCTGAATTCCAATTACGGTCCGAATGCGACTTATTGCGGCAACGGCATTCAGGATAAGAATGGTACTAACAACACCTATAACATCAAAAATACTGTTTTCAACGGTGCAAACGCTCAGCCGTGGCAAACAAGCGCAACCACTATAATCAATGATTTGGGCGGCAATGTTTATAACACTACCCTCACTGCTGAATAAATATTGATTCGACTATCGCCTCACCCCACCCCCGCGGGGGTGGGGCAACCAAAGGGTATCAGCACATGGTGCCTTTTGCTTGAAAAAACAGAAAGGAGAAACTGATGGAGGCTTCGGCTTTTGAAATTGCATTGCTCATTCTGGTCGGCGTGCTGTTGCTGATTCCGTTGGTGATTAAAATAATTACCTCGATCCTTGCCTACCGTCAGGGTAGCAGGTACCTGTATATGGAACTGCAACGCTCCGAGAGTGAGGAGGAGCGTGAACGGTGGCGGCGCGCACTGAGTTATGAGCGCCTGTGCCTTCTGCCCTTTGTCACAGAAAAAAACGTCAGATCCGTGTATCGCTTTTTCCATAAATCCGGCAAAGAAAAGCCGGAAAAGGACGGGCTTGCCTGCTCCCTTACCCCTGCGGTGCTTTGCATTGTGTTGTGTATGGTTTCGCTTTGCGGGGTGACCTTTGCGTGGTATTCCGCCTCCTCGGGCAGCACGACCGAGCAGATTCAGACCGCGTCCTATGACATTACGGCAACCGTGGCGGAAACGGGCGGCGGCGAGCTGACGCTTGCAGACGGGGTGTACAACCTGAGCGCCGGAAAAACCTATCGGTTTGTGTTGGAGCAGAAGGCGGCAACCACCGCCAGCACGGGGTATTGTGTGATCACCCTGACGGATGCAAACGGTGACACTGTGCTGTATGCCGACCCGGTGCAGAAAAGCGCGTTTACGTTTACCGTAACGGTAAAAGAGGACCTTACGGTTTCCCTGAGTGCGGTATGGGGCAAACTGCCGGAAATGATTCCGGCGGAAAGCGTAATCCCCGAGGGCGGCACTGTGGAAGCCGGCTGAAAAGGGGCTGTTAAAAACTCAAAATAAGTTTTTTACACCCCTTTCGGAAAAGTTTGTACGGCAAAAAAATCCCCCCGCAAAAGCGGGGGGATTTTTTTGCGTTGCTCAGACCTCAACCGGGGCTTCCTCAGCGGTTGCCGGTTCGGCTTCTGCCGCGGCTTTCGCTTCGGCAAGAGCCTTTTCATACGCCGCAATGACGGCGCTTTCCAGTTCTGCACGGAACGGGGCGTTGATGGGATGTACGATATCCCTGTACGTATCGTCCGGGTTCTTACGGCTGGGCATAACGATGAAGAGACGCTCCCGCGCGTGAATGACCTTAATGTCATGAACGGCGAGCTGTGCGTCGAACGTGACGGAGACGACCGCTTTCATAGGGCCCTCGTCAAAAAGTTTACGGATTTTTACATCGGTGATTTGCATTGTAATTTCCTCCCTTGCAGTTCTGAAAATCAGGCTACGAGTATAGTATAAATTGGATTTGTGGTATTTATTCAATCGGTTTGTGTTTGTCTTGTGAAAATGACTCCAAATTACCGCGAACATTGTAAATTACTTGTAAACAAGGGGGCTTTGGCATGTCTGTGCAGAATACGCACGCGGGCGCGGCGGGGATTGCCGCCGCGCTGTCGGGGGCAAAACGGCTGTGGTTTATCGGGATCGGCGGGATCCATATGGCATCGCTGGCGCTGTTTGCCGCGCGCCGGTTTTCGGTGGCAGGGTCAGACACGCGGGAGGGGGAAGGCACCGCGCGCCTGCGCGCGGCGGGTATCCCCGTCACCATCGGGCACAACGCGGCGGCGGCATGCGCCGCGGACGCGGTGATTTTTACACTTGCCGTTTCTCCGGACGATGAGGAGTATGTGGCGGCGGAGCGCGCCGGGGTGCCGCGCTTTTCGAGAGCCGATTTCTTAGGTTATCTGATGGCGGAATTTCCCTGCCGGATCGGGGTGGCGGGCAGCCACGGCAAGAGCACGGTCACGGCGATGGTGGCGGAGATTCTGATTGCCTCAGGGCGCTCGCCCACCGTGTTCTGCGGGGCGCCCGTGCGGGCGCTCGGCTCCCCCTTTGCGGCGGGTACCGGGCGGGAGGTGCTGTTTGAGGCGTGCGAGTACGAAGATTCCTTTCTTTGCTTCACGCCCACGCTGGCGGTGCTTCTGAACGCAGAGATGGATCATGTGGACTACTTTGCCGACGAGAGCGCGATCGAGCGCTCTTTTGCCGCTTTCGGGGCGTTGCCGGGGGCAGAGGGTATCCTGCTCTATTCTGCCGACAACGAGGGCGCCGTACGCTGTGCGGCGACGTCTCATTCACGCCGGGTGTCGTTTGGGGAAGCCGGCGATTACCGCATCAGGGACGTTGCCATGCCGGGCGGCTACGGGGCGTTTACCGTTTGCCTGCCCGGTGGGGGAACACTGCCGCTCTCGCTCCGCGTGCCGGGGGCACATAATGTGCAGAATGCCACCGCGGCGGCGGCGGTGGCGGATTTACTTGGCGTGCCTCACTCCGTGATCTCGGCGGCGCTGGGGGCATTCCGGGGTGCTTTACGGCGGATGGAGTTTCGCGGCGTGTACTTTGGGGCGCGGTTTTATGACGACTATGCGCACCACCCCACCGAAATCCGCGCCACCTTACAGGCGGCGCGGGCGCTGCTTGGGTGCGGCGGACGGCTTTATTGTGTGTTTCAGTCCCATACCTATTCCCGCACGGCGGCGTTTTTTGCGGAGTTCTGTGTGGCACTGCGCCTTGCCGACCGCGTGATCGTAACCGACATTTACCCGGCAAGAGAGACCGACACACTGGGGATGAGCGGGGCGTTGCTTGCCGCCGGGGTCGGCGATGGGGCGGCGTATGCCGGCAGTTTTCATGCTGTGGCAGAGCTGCTCCGGCAGGAGCTTTCCCCCCTTGATATGGTCGTGGTGATGGGCGCGGGGGATGTGAACCGTCTTTTCGCGGAATTTGGCGAAAGGGGCTTTACAAGCGGCGCGGAATCGGATAAAATATAAGAAGCAAAAAGAAAGGGGAGAGCGTATGAAACCATATGAGGCGCTGGCGGCGGTTTATGACCGGCTGAACGGGGATGTGGACTACGAAGCGCTGGCGGACTTTGCGGCGACAACCTTTGCGCGTTACGGCGTTTCCCCGGAGTTGGTGCTGGATCTCGGATGCGGCACGGGAGGGCTGACCTTTCCGCTTGCCCGCCGGGGGTATGATATGATCGGCGTGGACGGCAGCGCGGATATGCTTTCCAAGGCGTATGAGCGGCGGGTGGCGGAAAACGCCCCCGGGGTGCTGTTTCTCTGCCAGGATATGCGCGCGTTTGAACTGTACGGCACGGTGGGCGCGGTGGTCAGCTCGCTGGACTGCATGAATTACCTGACCGGAAAAGGGGATCTGGAGAAGTGCTTTTCGCTGGTGCACAATTATCTGGACCCCGGCGGGGTGTTCCTGTTTGACGTGAACACGCCCTATAAATTCCGGCATATTTACGGCAATGAAGCATACGTGCTGGAAAGCGAGGAGGGCGGCAGGAGCGCTTATTGCGGCTGGCAGAACGAATACGAAGAAGAGAGCCGCCTTTGCCGCTTCTATCTTTCGGTTTTCACCGAAGAGGAGGACGGGCGCTACTCCCGCACGGACGAGGAGCAAGTTGAGCGGTGCTATACGAAAGAGGAACTGACCGCGGCGCTTACCCGTGCCGGGTTTGAGGAAATTTCGTTTTTCGGCGATCTGCACTTCGGCGCGCCGGAGGAAACCACCGAACGCTGGTACGTGGCGGCAAAATGTAAAAAGTGAGCCTGACAGGCTGGGAGAGTAATATGAAAAATGCAACGATTTTAAGAGGAATGACAAAGGACGGGAGCGCGCGGATTCACGTGATCAACTCCCGGGAGATTGTCAACGAGGCAATCCGGATCCATCACACGGCACCCACGGCAACGGCGGCGCTGGGGCGGCTGTTGACCGGCGTATCGATGATGGGGAGTCTGCTTGGTGAAAAAGAGGACAGCATTTCGGTCACGGTGGCGGGCAAGGGTCCGCTTGGCAGGATGATCGCGGTGTCGGATTACTGCGGAAACGTGCGCGGGTATGTGCAGAATCCGTCGGCGGATCTGCCCCTCAAACCCAACGGAAAACTGGACGTGGGCGGCGCCGTGGGCGCGGGCACGATGACCGTGGTGAAGGATCTTGGCGGCAAGGAGCCGTATAACGGGGTGATTCCGCTGGTCAGCGGCGAGATTGCGGAGGAGCTGACCTCCTATTTTGCCACCAGTGAGCAAATTCCGACGCTGTGTGCGCTGGGGGTGCTGGTGGATATTGACCGCACGTGCCTGGCGGCAGGCGGGGTGCTGGTACAACTGCTTCCCTTTGCCGATGAAAAAGTGGTGGCGCAGCTGGAGAAAAACGCGTCCTCCCTCGGCAATGTGTCGGCGCTGTTTGAGCGCGGGCTTTCCAACAAGGAAATTGCCGATATTGCGCTGGACGGAATCGAATATGACGTGTTTGACGAGTTGGAGGTGGGCTATCGCTGCACCTGCTCCCGCGAGAGGATCGAGGGGGCGCTGATTTCGGTGGGGCAAAAGGAGATTGACCGGATGCTTGCCGAGCAGGTAGCGGAAGGCAAACCGGAGGAGCTGGAGGTAGACTGCCGTTTTTGCGGCACGAAATACCGCTTTACGAAAGCCGAGCTGACGGCGCTTTTCCCGAAGGGGAACGCGTAACAGGCGGACGCGGGGCGCGGGTTGCCGTGCCCCGCGAAAAAAATTTGGGAAAATTGAAAAAAAGTGTTGACAAGCAGGGGTGGCTGTGGTATAATAAACACCGTCGCCGGTTCGGAATACCGTTCCTGCGATGATCCGGCCCGGTAGTTCAGTTGGTTAGAACGCTAGCCTGTCACGCTAGAGGTCGTGGGTTCGAGTCCCATCCGGGTCGCCACGACGCTCCAACGCGGATTTAGCTCATTTGGTAGAGCGCGACCTTGCCAAGGTCGAGGTGGCGGGTTCGAGCCCCGTAATCCGCTCCAA
>URMC01000042.1 GCA_900548735.1 uncultured Eubacteriales bacterium
GCTCCGGCTGGCGGGTCATGCACGCCGAGCTCGGCGTGCCGGTTTCGTACATGGGCATTGTGTCCATGGTGATCTCCGGCGGAACAATTGTTTCCAGCCTCTTTTCGGATCGGCTGACCCGCCGGCTCGGCACCCGAATCGTCACGGTTGCCAGCGTGTTTCTGACCGTGCTTGCGCTGTTTGGGTTTTCTTTTTCCACCTGTTTTCCGATGCTGATTGTATTTGCCGTGCCCTACGGCTTGGGGGCGGGCGCGATAGACGCCGCGCTCAACAACTACGTTGCCCTGCACTACAAGGCAAGGTATATGAGCTGGCTGCACTGCTTCTGGGGGGTGGGCACGATTGTCAGCCCGTTTGTGATGGGGTACGCTCTCACGTATCGCACATGGAATGACGGCTACCGTCTGGTGGGGATGATCCAACTGGGAATTGCAGTGCTGTTGCTTGTCACACTGCCGGTATGGCGGGTCAACAAAGCGGCGGGGGAGGAGGACAAGGGGCAAAGTCTCGGGCTTTCCGGCGCGCTGAAAATCAGGGGCGTATCCTGCCTGCTGGTGGGCTTTTTTGCCTATTGTGCCGCAGAGGCGACGGCAATGCAATGGGCAAGCACTTATTTTGTGCAGGTGAAGGGAATCACCCCGGAGCGTGCGGCAGCCTTTGCTTCGCTTTTTTATATCGGGATTACTGCGGGGCGGTTTGTCAGCGGGTTTCTGACGGATCGGCTGGGCGACCGGCGGATGATCCGGATCGGCACCGGAATCCTTATATGCGGGATTGCCTGCCTGTATTTGCCGCACGGCTCTTATCGGCTTGCCGTGATCTCCTTTGTGGTGATGGGTTTTGGGTGCGCACCGATTTATCCGTGCGTCATCCATGCCACGCCGAACAATTTCGGCGCCGAGAATTCGGGTGCGATTATCGGCATTCAGATGGCGAGCGCGTATGTGGGCACCACGTTTGTGCCGCCGCTTTTCGGGCTTTTGGGCAACGCGGCGGGATTTTGGCTGATGCCGGTGTATCTTCTCTTTTTCGTGGCTCTGATGATCACGATGGTGGAGCTGACCTTTCATATCACGGCGGGCGACACCGGAAAGGTCTGACGTGATGCATTGGGCGTGCACGCCCAATGCTTGGCATCAGTTGCCCAAAAGTTTTTCGGGGATTTAAAGGGGGCTTTTTTCAAAAAGCCCCCTCTTGCGCGCCGCCTGCGGCGGGGCTTTCAGAGTCAGTTGGGTGCACACAGCGGATGTTCGGCATCAGCCACCCAAAAGTTTTTGCGGGATTTAAAGGGGGCTTTTTTCAAAAAGCCCCCTTTTCCTTTTGGCGTTTCTTTTGATAGCTTTTCTTTGCGCCTACACCTGCAAAGAAAAGCGGCTAAGCAATCTGATGAAACAACGGAAAGAGTATCTTTTTGTAGGGACAACCATTGGTCGGCACCTGCGGCGCGTCAGCCGAGTCCCTCGCGCCCCACCCAAGCCGGGGCGCCGCAGAATTTGCGCAGAGCGAAAACGGAAAATCAAAAGAAACCCGGCTGTAAAGCCGGGTTTCTTCCTTAGATTTCGTCAAGGCAGCACAATCTCAGGAAGTTTCTCAAACATTCCGGAAACTCGCTCCTCCAAAAACCTATATTTCCGTTTTCGCTCTGCACGAATTATGCAAGCCCGTCTTTGCTCTGCACGAATTATGCAAGCCCCTCAAGCCCCATATTCGCGGTTACGATCAGATCAGCGCCGGTGCCGAGGATATTTTTCACCACCACATCCCCGATCTTGGCGGGCAGCTGCACGGTTGCGGCGTTGATCACCGCCATGCACTCCATCATCTTCTCTTTCGGGATTGCGGCGGAGGTCTTGACCGGAATCACGCCCCCGTCAGACGTTCTCACCGTGGAGGTCACGGTGCGCACCGGGTGCGTGCACTCGGCAATGGCGTATTCCCTGCCGCGTTTGCAGGTGTAGCCCTCCACATTCAGCACCTCGCCGCCCTGCACATTGGCAGTCAGCTGGCACCCGCGCGGGCAGACGATACAGGTCAGCATTCTCATCATGACTCAGCCACCTCCAGGGAAAAATCAAGCTCGCTCGCGCCCGCAAACTGCGCGGGGGTGAGCGTGATGCTCTCCATCTCTCCGGGCGCCACTTTGGCTTTCTTTTTGGAGAAAACCACCTTGTCGCCGTCCGTTACTTTGATGGTAACATCACGATAGATATTGGAAACACGGAAAAATACCGTCACATCCTTTTGCTCGGTAATGCGCTGCGGCACGGTGTAACGGATTTTGCCGTCGGTATGCAGTGCCACATCGGTCTTTTCCTCATGGTCGCCGCGCAGGTACGCCGCGGCGCTCTCGCCCGCGATTGCCGCCTCCTCGGAGACAAAATCCACCAGGTCATGCACGTGCAACACGTTGCCGCAGGCAAAAATGCCGTCCGTTCCGGTCTCCCGGTTCTGATCCACCACCGCGCCGTTCGTCACGCGATCCAGCGCCACCCCGGCGGATTTGGTCAGCTCGTTTTCCGGGATCAGACCGACCGACAGCAAGAGCGTGTCGCAGGGGATGTACTCCCTCGTTTCGGGGATCGGGCGGCGGTTTTCGTCCACATGCGCGATGGTCACGCCTGTCAGGCGCTCCTTGCCGTGAATTTCCACCACCGTGTGGGAAAGGCGGAGCGGAATGCCGAAATCGTGCAGGCACTGCTCGATATTGCGCGCAAGCCCGCCGGAATACGGCATCAGCTCGCACACAGCGTGCACCTTGGCACCCTCTAAGGTCATGCGGCGCGCCATAATCAGCCCGATATCGCCGGAGCCGAGAATCACCACGTCCTTGCCCGGCAGATACCCTTTCATATTGACGTACTTCTGCGCCGTGCCCGCGCTGTAAATGCCGGAGGGGCGCGTGCCGGGGATGTTCAGCGCGCCGCGCGGGCGCTCCCGGCAACCCATGGCAAGGATAATTGCCCCCGCCTTGATCTGAAACACGCCGCTCTCGGCATTGGTCACGGTCAGCACCTTGTCGGGCGTGATGTCCAACACCATGGTGCCGAGCAGGAACGGAATATTTCTTGCTTTGACTTCTTTTTCATAGCGATAGGCGTATTCCGGCCCCGTCAGCTCCTCACCGAAGCGGTGAAGCCCGAAACCGTTGTGAATGCACTGCTGCAGAATCCCGCCGAGGTGCGTGTCGCGCTCCAGTATCAGCAGATCGCGGACGCCTGCGTCATAAGCGGCAACGGCGGCGCTCATCCCGGCAGGACCCCCGCCGACGATGACGAGCGAAATATTTTTCAATCCGGATTCAGCCATTTCCGTTGACCTCCTTGGTTTTGCCCACATTGATATAGGAGCCGCCGCCGTTTTTGGTCACTGCCTCAAACGGGATTTTCAGCTCTCTTGCCAGCAGTTCCACAATCGTCGGCGAGCAAAAACCGCCCTGACAGCGCCCCATCTGGGCTCTCGTGCGGCGTTTCACGCCGTCAAGATCGGTCGGGCGCGGGTTCTGCCGGATTGCCTGCAAAATCTCCCCCTCCGTCACGGTCTCACAACGGCACACAATCCTGCCGAAGGCGGGGTCGTTGCGGATAATCTCGTTTTTCTCCTCTGCGCTTGCCTCGCGGAACGCGTGCATCGGCGCGCGATTGGGGTTCCATTTCTTTTTCTTTTCCAGCGTGCAACCCATCCCGCGCAGCAGTTCCACCACGTATTCCGCAATCGCGGGGGCGGAGGAAAGCCCGGGGGATTCGATGCCCGCCACGTTCACAAAACCGGGGCGGGGGCTGTTGATGATAAAATCACCGGTCGAGCCGACGGCGCGCAACCCGCAAAACGAGGTGATTGCCTTGCCGAACGCCAGCCCGTCCACATTTTCGCCCGCCTCTTTCATCACGGTGGAAAGCCCCTCCGCGGTGGTGGAGCGATCGTCCTTGTCGCTGATGTCCAGCGACGTGGGACCCATCAGAAGATTCCCGTCCACCGTGGGGGTCACGAGAATCCCCTTGCCCATTTTGCTGGGCGTGCGGAACACGGTGGCACTGACCAGATTGCCGCATTCCTTATCCAGCAGGATGTATTCGCCGCGCCGCGCGTGCACCGTAAAGGAGGTGTCTCCCGCCAGCGCCGCCACGTCGTCCGAAAACAGCCCCGCCGCGTTGATGATGTATCGCGCCTCCACGCTCTTGCCGTTCTCGGCGCTCACACGGAAAAAGCCGCCGAGATCCTCAATCCCGGTGACCCTGAAGCCAAGGCGCAACTGCGCGCCGTTGTCCATCGCGTTGCCCACTGCCGCCACGGTAAGCCCATACGGGCAAACAATGCCCGCGGTGGGGGCATACAGCGCCGCCACCACGTTTTTGGAGATATGCGGCTCTGCTTTTTGCAATTCTTCGCGGTTAAGGATCCTCAACCCCTTGACCCCGTTTTTCTCGCCACGGGCAAGCAGCGTGTGCAGCATTTCCACATCCGCGTCATTGAAGGCGATCACCAGTGAGCCGTTGTTGCGGTATTTCACGCCCAGCTCCCGGCAGACCCCCTCCATCATCTCGGCACCGCGCACGTTGAGCGCCGCTTTCAGCGTGCCCTCCTTTGCGTCAAAGCCTGCGTGCACGATGGCGGAATTGGCGGAACTCGCCGCCATTGCCACATCCTGCTTTGCCTCCACAATGCAGACATCCAGCCGATAAGCGCTGAGCGTGCGCGCGATCAGCGCGCCGACCACACCGGCACCTACCACCACAATATCAAACATGATTCCTGTTCCTTTCTTTGCCCGGCAGGAGAGCTTTTTGACCACCGGCGGGCGGACGAGAATTTCCTGTCAGGCTGGGTTTTCAAGGACAGTATAACACAAAAAAATGCGCTTTTGGGGCTTTTTGCGATAGTTATTTAATTAACGATGTTTGTCTGAAAATTAACGAGTTTCCGGCGCCTGCGCCACCTGCGGTGGGGCTTTCAGCGTCAGTTGGGCGCACACACCCAATGTTTGGCATCGGTTGCCCAAAAGTTTTTAGGGGGCACCTGCGGTGCGGCTGATAGGCTAACGCGGTGCTTTGGGCACACATGACCAACCTTTTTGTAGGGGGGCATTCCATATGCCCCCGCTGTAAGAAATCGAATTTCAACAACGCGGCGACAGAAGCCCCCTCCGGGAGAGGAGCGTGCGCAACCGAAAAAGCGGGAGGGATTCTCCCTCCCGCTTTTTTGCGGAAAACCATAACGGCGGTGATATCACGATCTTTTCGGTTTCTCCGTACCGACGATGCCGATCTCCTTGTTTTCAAAACACCCCAGGCGAATGCTGTTTTTCCCGAATTTACCGCGGATGTTACCCAGCGCCTCCTCCACGGCTTCCTTCTTTTCGTCCTTTTCCGTGCTTCCCCCGCCAAACATGTCCAGCTGTTCGGTCACCTCATCGGGCGGCACCAGCCCGGCAACACCCACCGTGATTGCCCGGATGGGAGTGCGCGTTCCGGTGCTCTCCCGGATCAGCGTCATCACATCGGCAATGATATCCTGCCGAAGCCACGTTGCCTTGTCTCTGGTGCGCTGGCGCTGAACCGTGCGGAAATCCGGCAGTTTGATCTGCACCTGCACCACGCATGCCTTGTGGTTTCCCTCTCTCAGTCGTTCCGCCACTTCATCGGTCAGCGCCGCAACCCCGGCGCGGATCTCCTCTTCCCCTATGATATCACGGCGAAAAGTCATTCCGTTGCTGATGGATTTCGGCGGCGTACGGTCATAATAGGAGCGCACCGGCTCGTCATCCAGCCCGTTGGCATAACGCCACAGGGTGTCCCCTATCTCGCCCAGCCGCGCCGCCACCAGCTTGCGGTCGGCGGCGGCAAGATCGCCGATGGTCACGATTCCAAGGCGCCGGAGTGCTTCCGTAGATTTCCGCCCGGCAAACAGCATATCGCTGACCGGCAACGGATACGCGAGGGCGCGGTAATGCTCCCGATCCATCACGGTGGTCGCGTCCGGCTTTTTGTAGTCGCTCCCCAGCTTTGCAAACACCCGGCAGAAGCTGACCCCGACCGAAATGGTAATGCCGATCTCCTGTCGCACCCGCGCACGAAGCACGTCCGCCAGCTCGCGGGGGGTCATGGGAAACAGGTGCATGCTCCCCGTAAGGTCGAGAAAGGATTCGTCAATCCCGAACGGGTCCACAAGATCGGTATAATCCAGATAAATAGCGTTGACCCGCTTGGAGATCTCGGCATATTTGCGGTGATGCGGGGGCACGCACACAAGATTCGGGCATTTTCCCTTCGCCTTGAAAATGGTTTCGGCAGTCTCCACCCCCGCCGCCTTGGCAAGCTCGTTTTTCGCCAGCACAATGCCATGGCGGTTTTCGGGGTCACCGGTCACCGCCATAGGCACCCGTGCCAGCGCCGGATCGGCAAGCGTTTCCACCGAGGCAAAAAAAGAATTGCAGTCACAATGCAAAATCACGCGATCCATCCGGCTCCCCCCTTTTTTCTTTCATTATATCCCCTTTTTTTCTCTCCGTCAAGCCGTTTTTCTTGACAAACCTGGCAGAGTATGCTAAAATAAACAAAAAAGGAAGGGGGCGCCGGATGAAACGGATTTTGGCTGTTTTGTGCACCGTGTTGTGCCTAATTTCGTTTTTTGCCTGCCGGAAAACGCCGCAAGCACCGCCGGATGAAGCACCCTCCCAAAGCGAACCGATTACCATAACCGTGCCGGAGTGGAGAATGATCGCCGTCTGGCACCTGCCGACCAAAGAAGGAGAGAACGCGGACGACAGCGTGGTTTACTCCAATACGCTTTCCGCCGTGTATTTTGAAGCGCTGGTAGCGGAAATCGAAAGCGCGGTCTTCACCCCCGACCCCACAGCGGAATTTGATTACAGCGAATATTATGACATCAATTTTTATCCCAAGGACAGCCTTCAGCAGTACGCCGTTTCCATCAGCGTCAACGGTGTGGTCAATGTGGAAAGGCAGCTTTGCCGGGTGAGCGAAGGGGTGTTTTCCTTTGCACGTGTGGGGGGATATTTTGAAATGTTTCAAAAAATGCCGGCGGATTCCACCGGCAACTGAGCGCGGCGTTACGCCGGAAAGGACAAAAAAATGAAACTGCGTTTGATGAGCAACAATCAGTGGCTGTGTGACAAAAACCAACCCGACTGGGAGGCAAAGGGGATGGACTGCTCCCCCACCGTGCGGGAGCGCGCGTTTGCGCGGCTGTACCATGAGGTCAGCCCTGATGTGGTTGGGCTGCAGGAGGTCTCCGGTATCATGGCGGACAAGCTGGTGCGCTATCTTGCCGAGGCAGGAGAGCGCTATGCCCTGCTTTGGGGCAAGGACACGCCCATTCTTTACCGGCAGGATAAATTTGAGCTGGTCAACTCGGATTTTGCCCTGTACCCGGAGGAATTCCCCGGGCACGAAGGGTGCTTTAACAACAACAAGAGCAAGAGCTGGAACATTGCGGTTTTCCGCGTAAAGGAAACCGGCAAGGAGTTTGTGTTTGCCACCACGCACCTGTGGTGGAAGAGCAGTAACCCGCAAGCGCAAAACTATCAGCCTTTTTCGGATGAGGCAAGGGCATATCAGCTGCAACTGCTGATTGCGCGCGTGGAGGAGTTCCGCGCAAAGTACGGCAACAGCCCCGCCGTGATTGTGGGGGATATGAATGCCGATTACAATGCAAAGGTCGTGCAGGCGGCGCTTGCCGCCGGGTACGTGCACGGGCATGACGCGGCGGTGGAGTACGCCAATAACGAGCACGGCTACCACTGGTGCGGGAAGGACGGATTTGTGCCCTATGTGCCGCAACCGTTTGACAAAGGGATTGACCATATCCTGATCAAAGGCGCGCCGGAAGGTTTTGTGCGCCGGTTTGACCGCACCACGCCGGAGTACTACCTGCCGGTCTCCGACCATTCTCCTGTCTGGATTGACGTGGAATATTAAGCGGGCGCGCCAAATCCGCGCCAAAAATCACACCAGCCATCCCGGCATCAGTTGCCGGAAAGTTTTTGAAGGAGTCCAGAGGAAACTTTTCTCAAAAAGTTTCCTTTGGCGCTTTCCCTTTACGGCATTTTCTTTTTGCTTCTTTTTCTTTTGTGCCACCTTGCTCAAAAGAAAAAGAAGCAAAAAGAAACGCCAAAAAGGAAAGGGGGCTTTTTGAAAAAAGCCCCCTTTAAATCCCGCAAAAACTTTTCGGCAACCGGCGCCAAGCATTGGGTGTTTCTTTGTAGGGGCGACCATTGGTCGCCCGCTCATTCGGCGAATGCGCCCAAAGCGCCGCGTCAGTTATTCAGCCGCACCGCAGGTGCCGGTCACATCCACTGCGGGCAAGGGGCACTGCGAAGCGCCTTGCGGCGCTCCTTACAGTCGGGCAGAAAACGCCCCAACCATTGCCAGAACGCGGGGGAGTGGTTCGGGTAGCGATAGTGCGCAAACTCATGATATACCACATATTCCGCACATTCCGGCGGCAGAAAAAAGAGACGGCGATTGAGCGTAATGCTGCTTCTCTGCGGGCGGCAGATGCCCCATTTGCTGGTCATATCCCGGAAAATCAGAGTCGGAAACACCGGCGGCTCCGGCGCAAACTCCGGGTACACCCGCCGACACAGCGCCGTCAGCATGGCTTCGCTCTCCCGGTGCACCCAGCTTTTCAGTACCCGCAGGCGTTCCTCTTTGTTTTCCGGATTTTTCACGGTCAGCAAAAGCTCCCCGCTCCGCCGTTCCACACCAGGGCGGCGACCCACCTCCACACGGATAGTATGCGGCACGCCCAAAACCGGCAAAACGTCACCCGTTCTCCCCTCAAATGCGGGATGGGTGACGTTTTTTTCTTCCGTCAGGCGCAAAACCGCTTCGCGCTCCCGCATGAGAAACGCCTCTGCCCGCTCCACGGGCACCCCGAAAGGGAGCGTGACCGAAAGTAGCCCGCCCGCCTTGACCCGCAGGTACATATTCCGGATCGGCTTGTAGGTCAAAAGATAAGAAAACCGCTTGCCGCCCAGTTCAATATCCCCCGGTACGGTATACGTTTTTTGCGTTTTTGCTGTTTTTTTCATAAGTATTTCAGGCGATCCAGCACGTCCTGTAAAATAATCTGCGCCGAGAGCGTGTCAATCACGCCTTTGCGCTTTTTGCCCCTGGTGTCGGTCTCGTTGAGAAAGCGGGAGGCAACCTGCGTGGTCATCCGCTCATCGGCAAGCACCACAGGCAGATCGGGGCAGAGTTCCCCGATGGTTGCCGCCAGCTGGCGGCAACGCTCGGCGCGGGGACCCTCCGTGCCGTTCATATTCACGGGCAGCCCCAGCACCACCGCCACGGCACCCTGCTCCTTTGCCGCGGCAACAATCCGTTCAGCGGAACCGGAAAGCCCGCCCCCCTTCACGTTGCCGAGCCCGGAGGCGAGAAACCGCGACAGATCCGATACCGCAAGCCCGGTGCGCGCCTCGCCGAAATCCACACCGAGAATCCGCCCTTTCGTGTTTTTCAGCTCCGCCAGCGTCATCCGAGCACCTCGGTCAGGAACGTGATCAGGTCGTCAAACACCTCGTCACGGTTGATCTCGTTATGCATCTCGTGCCGCCCGCCGGGATATAGCTTCAGCTTCGCGTCCGCCCCGGCGGCAATCAGCCGGTCGTACACCGCACGCACGCCCTTGCCGTAGCTTCCCACCGGGTCACTGTCCCCGGCGAACAGGAAAATCGGCAGTTTTTTCGGCACCTTTTTTGCCCAATCGCGGCGGGAAACCTCGCCGAGCAGGGAGAACAGCGTGTCGTACCCCGCGGCGGTAAAATCAAAATTGCAATAGGGGTCGGCGGCGTATTTTTCACGCTCCGCCTTGTCGCGGGTCAGCCACGAAAACGTGTCATGCTCCTCCTCAAAGCGCTTGTTGTAAGCGCCGAACGCCAGGTTTTTGATCATCGGACTGCGGTATTCCGCCCCTTTGAACGCCCCCACGGCGTGTGCCAGCAATTTTGCCACCCCAGTGGGGTTGCCGGGGCCGCCCGTGCCGCTGATCAGCGCCGCCGAGAGCACGTTGCCGTACTCCGTGAGGTATTTACGCGCCGCAAACGACCCCATGCTGTGCCCGTAAAGCACCACGGGCAGATCCGGATACTCCTCACAGGCGCGCACGGTCATGGTGTGCAGGTCCCTCACCAAAAACTCCGCGCCCCCGCGCTTTGCGGTAAATCCGCGCCCGTCAAGACCTCCGGCGGTCTTTCCGTGCCCTAAATGGTCGTTACCGCAGAACACATAGCCCGCCGCGGCAAACCGCCGCGCCCATGCGTCATAGCGCTGTACGTATTCGCACATGCCGTGTGAAAGCTGAATAATTGCCCGCACGTCGCCGCTCTCCGGCACCCAGAAATACCCGTGCACGGTGTGTTTTCCGTCCGCGGACGGAAACGTGATTTCTTTGGTGATAACGCCCGCCTCATTTTCTTTCATTTTCCGGTTCCTCCCTTTGCGCATATTCCCTTGCCGCCGCCAGCAGCGCGGCTTTTTTATTTTGCTGTGGCTCCCGCCACACAAGTTCCTGTAAAAAACGCAACGTTTGTGCCGTTTTCTCAGCACGTATGCCGGCTTTTTGCTGTAACTCCGCCCCGTTGACGGCAAGGCGGTGCAAGTCGACCGCCGTGCGGTCGCGCGTGACTTTTTCGCACAGCGCCGCGCTGTTTTCCACAGTTTCTCCTTTGGCGGCAAGCACCGCCAGCGCCGCCCGCCAGGTCTCGTAATGGGAGCAGACAAACCGCCGCGCTTCAAACTCGTTTTGCGGCAGATCACCGTTCATCGCGGCAATTACCCCGCACACGGTGTGAGAAAACGCGTTGGAAGTACGCAACGCCCGGCAAAGCTCCCGCGCGGCTTCCTCCCCGTGGGGGGCAAGAAGCGCCGCCAGGCGCACCGCGGGGTCGGCGGGCAGGCGGTCAAATGCGGGCAGGAGCGAAAAGTCAGGCTCGGCTCCCCCGAATACGTAAGGCACACAGCCGCACTGCCGCATGACAAGTAAGCCCTTTTGCGCCGCCTTGCCGGTCAGCGTGCGGGTCAGTTCTCCGAAAATACGCTCGGCGGAAATGCGGGCAAGACCCGCCGCCGTGGCGGCGGCGCCCCGCGCCGTGGCGGGGTCGATTTCAAAATCCAGCTGTGCCGCAAAACGAAACAGGCGCAGGATGCGCAACGCGTCCTCCGAAAACCGCTTTTCCGGCATGCCCACCGCGCGAAGGACCCCGGCGGCAAGATCCTGCTCTCCTCCGAACGGGTCCACCAGCCCGGTTTCGGCGCTCCACGCCATGGCGTTGACCGTGAAATCGCGGCGGGAAAGATCCTCCGTCAGCAGAGTGGTAAAGCGCACGCTGTCAGGGTGCCGGCTGTCGGCATAGGTGCCGTCCACGCGATGAGTGGTCACCTCCACGGGTTGCCCATCGGAAAGCACGGTCAGCGTGCCGTGGCAAAGCCCTGTCGGAATCGTGCGGAAGGCGGAAAACGCCGCCAGCATCTCCTCCGGTGTGGCGTTGGTGGTCAGGTCAAAGTCATGCGGCGCCACGCCGCGCAGAATATCCCGCAAACTGCCGCCCACGAGGTACCCGCGAAAGCCCGCCGCCGAAAGTGCTTCCAGCACTGCCGTCACATAGCCCGGCAACGCGACCGAAAAGTCTGCCATCCTCTCACCGCCCTTTTTATTTTCTTCCATTTTTAGTATAACATACATTTTGCCGTCTGTAAAGCGACAGGTGGCAGCGTTTTGTGAAAATTTTCCGCGTTTTTTGTCGCCCATTCCGGCAAAAACTAAAAACAAAGCCACAAACGCGGCTTTGAAAGTGAGGATTTTGTATGACGGTTATGGATCGTATCGCACTGGTGCTGGCGGTCATCGGCGGGCTGAACTGGGGCTCGGTGGGGCTTTTTCAGTTTGACATTGTGGCTTGGATCTGCGGCGGCACGGGCGCACTGCTTGCCCGTATCATCTACACCTTAGTGGCGCTTGCCTCCATCTGGTGCATCTCGCTGATCTTCCGCTCGGATGAGACCTTCGCCGAGGAAGAACGCAAGGATTACTGAAAACAACATTTGTAAACCTCCTGACCGCATCGGAAACGACAGACGGCGCCGGGCGTTGCCCGGCGCTTTTTGGGCAACAGCACCGCCTGCGGCGGGGCTTTGAGAGCCGGTTGGGGATTCGGCGTGTGGCCCCAAAGCATCGTACCCGCTGATCAGCCGCCCCGCAGGTGCCCCCGCCGCAAGGCGGTCGGCAACTGTCACCGGGAAGTCTCGTGCGCTCGCGTTTTTCATTTTCAAATTCCGCTTGCTTTTTATCGGTCTGCGTGCTACAATAAAAAAGCAACGGGCGAATACGCCCGGGGAGGAGGATATGCAATGAAAATCAATGATCTGCCGCGCGGGATTGACGGCGGCAAATGGAATTCCGGTCACGTGCAGGGCATCGCCGTGGACGTGAAAAAAGGTTTTGTTTACTATTCTTTTACCACGGTGCTGGCAAAAACCGACCTGCTCGGCAACCTGATCGGGTACGCCGGCGGGCTTGTGGGGCACCTTGGCTGTATCGACATCAACCCGGAGGACGGCAAAGTCTACGGCTCACTGGAATTTAAAAACGACGCAATCGGTCAGGGCATTTTCAAAACCCTCGGCAAAGAAGGCGCGCCCGCGGAGGACGCGTTCTATGTGGCGATTTTTGACGTGGACAAAATCACCCGCCCCGCGATGGACGCGGAAAAAGACGGCATTATGACCGCCGTGTGGCTGCCCGATGTGGTGGAGGATTACAACGGCAAGGGCGTGAACGGAGAGGATCACCGTTACGGTTGCAGCGGGATTGACGGCACGTCGTTCGGCCCCGTGTTCGGCGCCCCGGCGGATTCCCCTTCCATGCTGATGATCTGCTACGGCGTCTACCGCGACCTCGCGCGCACCGATAACGATTATCAGGTCATCCTGCAATACGACTGGCGCAGATTTGCCGCCGCGGCGAAGCCGCTGACGCAGGAGGCGCCGCACCACAGCGGCGTGCGCGCGGAAGAAAGATACTTCTTTTTCACCGGCAACACCACCTACGGCGTGCAGAACCTGCTGTATGACCCCGCCTCCCGTTGCTGGTGCGTGGCGGTTTACGTGGGCAAAAAGCCGGAATTTGCCAACTATTCGTTCTTCCTCATTGACGGCACGAAAGCGCCGGTGAAAGAACCCTTACGCGGGATGAATGGTGAGGAGGGGGCGGTACTTTCCCCCGCACCGTATGGTGAGCCGGGCATGAACGGCGGCGCGCCAGGCTTCCGCTTTCCTTGGGGCACCACGGGCATTCATGCGCTGGGTAACGGGTATTTCTACATCTCGCACGAGGGGCGCACCGATCCGCCCGAAAAACTGCATACCTGCCATATCCACCTGTATCAGGCGGATTTTGCACACCCGGAGTGCTTCCGACTGGTAGAAAATTAAAATTAAAATAATTCTAATTTTTTCTCAAAACCTCTTGCAATCGCGAAAAAAGTGTGATACAATAAAATCAAGCCGAAAGGCAAACTTCTGATGAGGAGGATTTTAAAATGAAAAAATGGAGATGCACCGTTTGCGGTGAGATTGTGGAATCTGATGTACGCCCGGACAAATGTCCGCTTTGCAAAGCGCCGGGTGAAAAATTTGTGGAAGTGGTGGAGGAGTCCAACACCTGGGCAACCGAGCATGTGATCGGCGTTGCCAAGGAGCCGGGCGTGCCCGCCGAGATCGTGGAGGGGCTGCGCGCCAACTTCCAGGGTGAGTGCACCGAGGTCGGCATGTATCTGGCGATGAGCCGTGCCGCCGCAAGAGAAGGCTACCCCGAGATCGCGGAGTACTGGAAAACCGCCGCATATGAGGAGGCAGAGCACGCCGCCAAGTTTGCGGAGCTGCTGGGCGAGTGCGTTTCTCCCTCTACCAAAGAGAACCTGACCGTGCGCGTTGCCGCCGAAAACGGCGCTACCGCGGGCAAATTTGAACTGGCAAAACTGGCAAAAGCCAACAATCTTGACGCCATTCACGACACCGTACATGAAATGGCAAAAGACGAAGCAAGACACGGCAGAGCGTTCCAGGGGCTCTTAAACCGCTACTTCGGGAAATAATCGGAAACACGAAACGCCGCCCCCGCCTTTGGCGGGGGGCATCTGCGGTGCGGCTTGCAGGCTGACGCGGCGCTTTGGGTGCGTTCGCTGAAAGTTTAGCGTGCGCCGTGTAAAAATTTTTGAGGGAGTCAAGAGGGGACTTTTTATAAAAAGTCCCCTCTTGCGCGCGCCTGCGGCGG
>URMC01000043.1 GCA_900548735.1 uncultured Eubacteriales bacterium
TCCCCTGCGGGCGGCTGGATAAACACACCACGGGGTTGATGCTGCTGACCGATGACGGGGAGCTTGCCCATCGCCTGCTTTCCCCCCGCCGACACGTGGAAAAGTCATACCGTTACCGGGTTAAATTTCCCCTGACCGCCGAGGAGTGCACCCGGTTTGAGGCGGGATTGGTCTTGGAGGACGGCTATGAAACCAAGCCCGCAAAGATCAGGCAGGACGATGCGTATTCCGGCGCAATCACTCTCACAGAGGGAAAATATCATCAGATTAAACGGATGATGCTGGCACTTCATAATCAGATCACGGAGCTGAAACGCGTCACGTTCGGCCCACTCACGCTCCCCGCGGAGTTTTCACCGGGAGAATGGCGGGAGGTAAACGAAACCGAACTTGCGGCGCTGCGTGCCGCCGCGGGTCTGCCCTTTACAAACGAAAAACCATAACAGATTTTAAAACCGGAAAGGAATTTACCCCATGGACATGATGCAAAAACTCGCTACGGAACTCGGAATCACCAAAGAGCAGGTCGAAAAGACCGTGGCGCTGATTGATGAGGGAAACACCATCCCTTTTATCGCCCGTTACCGCAAGGAGGTCACCGGGTCGCTGGACGACACGGTGCTCCGCAAACTGGAGGAGCGGCTGAAATATCTGCGCAATATCGAGGCGCGCAAAGAGGAGGTCAAGGGGCTGATTGCCGCGCAGGAAAAACTGACCGACGAAATTGCCGCCGCCATTGACGCCGCCGCCACCATCACGGAGGTGGACGATATTTACCGCCCCTTCCGCCCGCACCGCAAAACACGCGCGTCGGTGGCAAGAGAAAAGGGGCTTGCCCCGCTTGCCGAACTGCTCTTGGCACAGGAAAAATCCTATGCCCCCGCGCTGGACGAGCAGGCGGCAACCTACATTGATGAAGAAAAAGGCGTGAAAACGGCAGAGGAAGCGTTTGCCGGGGCGATGGATATCATCGCCGAGGATGTATCCGACAATGCGGAATATCGCAAAGCCGTGCGGTCCCTCACCTTCCGCAACGGGAGTGTGGAATCCAAACAGGCTAAGGACGAGGATTCGGTCTACGCGCAGTACTATGATTACAGCGAGCGGATCAATAAGATTCCGGGGCACCGCGTGCTTGCCATCAACCGGGGCGAGAAAGAGGGCTTTCTCAAAGTTTCGCTGACCGTGCCCACGGATATTGTGCTGAATTACCTGTTCAACCTGGTGGTAAAGCCGGGGGAGAGCCCGGCAAAGAAATACGTAGCAGCCGCCGTGACCGACAGTTACGAGCGCCTGATTGCCCCCTCCGTGGAGCGTGAAATCCGCAACGACCTGTTTGACAGCGCGTGCGAGGGCGCAATCGTGCTGTTTTCGGATAACCTCCAGCACCTTTTAATGCAGGCGCCGATCAAGGGGAAGACCGTGCTGGGCTTTGACCCCGGCTATGTCAACGGGTGCAAACTGGCGGTGGTGGACCCCACCGGCAAGGTGCTGGACACTGCGGTTATTTACCCCACCAAGCCCCGCGCGAGAACCGAGGAGGCAAAGACGACCATGCGCCGGCTGATCACGCGCCACCATGTGGACGTGATTGCCATCGGCAACGGCACCGCCTCCCGCGAGAGCGAGCAGTTTGTGGCGGAATTGCTGAAAGAAATGAACGTGGCTACCAAATATATCATCGTCAGCGAGTCGGGCGCTTCCATTTATTCCGCCTCCAAACTGGCGGCAGAGGAATTCCCGGAGTTTGACGTGATGCAGCGCTCCGCGGTCTCCATCGCGCGGAGATTGCAGGATCCGCTGGCGGAGTTGGTGAAGATCGACCCCAAATCCATCGGCGTGGGGCAGTATCAGCACGATATGAAGCCCGCGAGACTGGATGACGCGCTGACCGGCGTGGTGGAGGATTGCGTCAACAGTGTGGGCGTGGATCTCAACACCGCTTCCCACTCCCTGCTTTCCTACATTTCCGGCATCAATGCCACTGCCGCAAAAAACATCGTAAAATATCGGGAGGAAAACGGGGAATTCAAGACCCGCGCGGGCGTGCTGAAAGTGCCGCGTATCGGCGGCAAGGCATATGAGCAATGCGCAGGCTTTCTGCGCGTGCCCGGCTCCGGGGAGGTGCTGGATAACACCGGCGTGCATCCGGAGTCCTATGAGGCGGCACGGGCGCTGTTGCGGAAGTTCGGCTATACCGAGGAGGACGTGCGGGGCGGCAAACTCGGCAAACTCTCCGGTGAGGTTGCAAGAGCGGGGGCTGCCAAGGTCGCAGCGGAGTTGGGGATCGGTGAGCCGACCCTTGCCGACATCGTGACGGAATTGCAAAAACCCGGCAGAGACCTGCGCGACGATTTTGCGCCGCCGGTGCTTCGGGATGACGTGCTGGAACTCTCCGACCTCAAACCCGGTATGTTGCTCACCGGAACGGTACGCAACGTAATCGATTTCGGCGCGTTTGTGGATATCGGCGTACATCAGGACGGGTTGGTGCATATTTCGGAACTTTCCGACAAATTTGTCAAGCACCCGCGCGAGGTTGTTTCGGTTGGGGATATTGTGCAGGTCAGGGTGCTGAGCGTTGATTTGCAGAAAAAGCGGATTGCCCTTTCGATGAAAACGCCGAAATCCGCAGAAAAGTAAATTTTATTTACTCACTTTTCGTAATTTTCGCGGAATATTCACACTTGTTGTACAAGTTGCACAAAGCGGGGAGAATAATTTCGGAAGTTTGACATCTTCCCAAACGGGCGGAAATTTGTTATAATATAAGATGTTAAGTCAGAGATTTCGGATGTTCCGCATCCGCATAAGGAGGATTACAGAATGGCAAGCCTGTCTTTAAGACACATCTACAAAAAATATCCGGGCGGTGTAACTGCCGTTTCCGATTTTAATCTGGAGATCAAGGACAAAGAGTTTATCGTATTTGTCGGCCCCTCCGGTTGCGGGAAATCCACGACCCTGCGTATGATCGCAGGTCTGGAGGAAATCACCGAGGGTGAGCTTTTCATCGGCGACCAGCTGGTCAACGATGTGGCACCGAAAGACCGTCAGATCGCCATGGTGTTCCAGAACTACGCTCTGTACCCGCACATGTCCGTGTTTGACAACATGGCATTCGGTCTGAAACTGAACAAGACCCCGAAAGAGGAAATCAAGCGCCGCGTGGAAGAAGCCGCGCGAATCCTTGAAATTTCCCACCTGCTTGACCGGAAACCGAAGGCTTTGTCCGGCGGTCAGAAACAGCGTGTGGCGCTGGGTCGTGCCATCGTGCGCAAACCGAAGGTATTCCTGCTTGACGAGCCGCTTTCCAACCTGGACGCGAAACTCCGTGCCAGCATGAGAACCGAGCTTACCAAACTGCACAAACGGGTTGAGACCACCTTTATCTACGTAACGCACGACCAGGTCGAGGCTATGACCATGGCTTCCCGTATCGTGGTCATGAAAGACGGTCTGATCCAGCAGGTTGACACCCCGCAGAATCTGTATGATAACCCCTGCAACGTGTTCGTTGCCGGCTTTATCGGCACCCCTCAGATGAACTTCATCAACGGCACGCTTTCTCAGAAGGGTGAGGACGTGTTCTTCCACTTTGACGGAAACACCATCAAGCTGCCCGCCGAGAAAAATGCGGACAACGTGCTGAAAGATTATATCGGCAAAGAAGTGATCGCAGGTATTCGCCCCGAATGTATCCATGACGCACCGATGCAGTTGGCGGCTCTGCCGGAAAGCACCATCGAAGTGGATGTTGACGTGGTCGAGCTGATGGGCGCAGAGATTTACCTCTATATCAAGAGCGGTGAGGAGACCAATATGATCGCCCGCGTTTCCGCCCGTTCCACCAGCCGCGCAGGCGACAAAATCAAGGTCGCGCTGGATGTTTCCCGCATTCACCTGTTCGACAAGGACACGGAACGTTATATCGTACACTGATCGTCAAGAGAAAAGGCGCCGGACTTCCGGCGTCTTTTCTCTTGACATTTTTTCTTCTTTGCGGTACAATAATAAAAAAGAGAATTCGGAAAGGAGCACGCTATGACCCCGGATGAACGGCAATATAAAAGCACCACCACGCGCTTAGCGGCAAGCATGCTGGTGTTTTTGGCGCTCTTTTTTATTTACAGCTTTGCTATCAGCATTCTGTCCGCCGCAACCTCCGGGATGGGGGCTGTGGGCGATGTGGTGTATGAGATCGTGTATGGGCTTGGTTACGCCGCCGCATTTGTCCTGCCGGTGTTCTTTTTCGGGTGGATCTCCAAGGGCAAGCCGCGGGAGGGTATTTATTTCAATGCCGCTCTGCCGAAGGAAACGCCGATGTATCTTTTTGTGGGGCTTGCGGTCATTTCCGCTGCCGCGTATCTCAACAGCCTGATGTTGGAGGTTTTCAACTATTCTTCCTTTACGGATACTGTGATGCCTTCTGGCGATGTGACCACCAACTATGAGTTGGTGCTGATGGTGTTTACCACCGCTGTGGTGCCTGCTTTTGTGGAGGAATTGCTCTTCCGCGGGCTGGTGCTGACCAACCTTTTGCCATATGGCAGAACCACCGCCATCTTTGCCAGCGCCCTGTTATTCGGCGCCATGCACCAAAACGCGGGGCAGTTTTTCTACGCGACCGTAGCCGGGCTGGTGTTGGGGTATCTGTACGTGAAAACGCGCACTATCTGGTGCGGGGTGCTGTTGCATTTTGTCAATAACTTTTATTCCGTGCTGTCCTCCGTCTGGGCGGAACGGATGCCGGAGCAAACCGGTGACATCGTGCTGACCCTGCTGGCGGTCGGGATTTTTGCCCTTGGCATTCTCTCCTTTGTTTATCTCCTGACAAGAGAAAAGGACGAAACGGCAAAAATCCGTGAGAACGGCGCATTCGGCGTGGCACTGCCTGCCGCCCCGGATTACGCGGCAATCGAGATTCCCGCGCGCCGGCGTGTGCGGCTGTTTTTCAACGCCCCGATGATTGTGTTTTTTGCCATTTCCGCCTCGGAAATGTTGATTTATGTCCTGCTTGCGGCAGTCGGAATATTCGGATGACGCCGCGCGAAGACGAAAAATGGATGCGCATGGCTCTGGCGGAAGCGCAAAAAGCCGCCGATGAGGGGGAGACCCCGGTGGGTGCCGTGCTGGTGGCGGGCGGGGAACTGATCGCCGCCGGGCATAATGCGCGCGAAGCAAAGCATGACGTGACTTCACACGCCGAAATGGAGACAATTCGCGCCGCGGCAAGCAAAAAGGGGGATTGGCGGCTTTCCGATATGACCCTGTACGTCACGCTGGAGCCGTGCCCCATGTGCGCGGGGGCAATCCTTGCGGCGCGTATCCCCCGTGTGGTATACGGCGCCAAGGACGCAACCGCCGGCGCTATGGGCAGCGTGCTGAATCTGCCGCGCTACCCCTTAGGTGCCCGCCCCGAAGTGGTTTCCGGCGTTCTTGCCGATGAATCCCGCGCCCTCTTGCAATCCTTTTTCCGCTCCCGGCGGAAAAAATGAAATCCCTCCGGTTTACGGAGGGATTTCGGCTTTTTAAGCCCCGAAAGGCGAATTTGTAATCAGTTCGGTTGCTGTTTTTTGCCTTCTCCTACGGGAAAGGACCGGGGCAGTTTGTCTTTTACAACTTCTCCTCCAACCTTTCCCGGATGGCGTGGATGAACTCTGCGGAGTTGACCACATTTGCGCGGTTGCCCGGCTCCAGGAGCCCCGCAAGGTCTTTGGTCAGCGTGCCGCCTTCAATGACCTCCAGGCATGCGCCCTCCAACGTTTTTGCAAAGCGGCAAAGTTCCGGCAACCCGTCTAACTCCCCGCGCTTGAACAGCGCCCCGCTCCACGCAAAAATGGTGGCAATGGGGTTGGTGGAGGTTTCCTCTCCTTTTAGATAGCGGTAATAATGCCGCGTGACCGTGCCGTGCGCCGCCTCATATTCATATTTCCCGTCCGGGGAGACCAGCACCGAGGTCATCATGGCAAGTGAGCCGAACGCCGTGGAGACCATATCGCTCATCACGTCCCCGTCGTAGTTCTTGCACGCCCAGACAAAGCCGCCCTCACTGCGGATCACGCGCGCTACTGCGTCATCAATCAGCGTGTAGAAATAATGAATGCCCGCCGCCTCAAATTTTTTCTTGTATTCCGCGTCAAAAATCTCCTGAAAAATCAGCTTAAAGGTCTGATCGTATTGCTTGGAGATGGTGTCCTTGGCGGAAAACCAAAGGTCTTGCCGGGTATTCAGCGCATAGTTGAAACAGGAATGCGCAAAGGAGCGGATGGAACTGTCTTTGTTATAAGAGCCCTGAAGCACCCCGGGGCACTCAAAGTCGTATACGGTTTCCCGAAAGCGCTCTTTTCCGTCCTCTCCGGTGAACACCAGCTCTGCCTTGCCGGGGCACGGCACCCGGTATTCGGTCGCTTTGTAGATGTCGCCGTAGGCGTGTCGGGCGATGGTGATGGGCTTTTTCCAGTTCCGTACTGCCGGTCGGATGCCCGAAACCAGAATCGGGGCGCGGAACACCGTGCCGTCCAAAATCGCGCGGATGGTGCCGTTGGGGCTTTTCCACATTTCGGAAAGTCCGTATTCCTCCACGCGTTGCTGATTGGGCGTGATAGTGGCGCATTTGACCGCCACACCGTACTTTTTCGTGGCGGTTGCCGCCTCCGTGGTCACCGCGTCTTTGGTGCGTTCCCGCTCCGGCAGTCCCAAATCATAATATTCGGTTTTCAGGTCGACAAAGGGGAGCAGCAGTTCCTCTTTGATCATTTTCCAAAGGATACGGGTCATCTCGTCCCCGTCCATCTCCACCAAGGGGGTCGTCATGCGAATCTTTTCCATTTCAATACCTCCGAAGGAATTTGAAAAAGAGCCGGGCGGCTTGCCGCCCGGCTTTTCTCGGTCAGTCTTTTTTCAGCGTTCTGGTCGAAACGCGGTACGCCCGGTCATAGGCGTATTTGTAAAACTCCGGCAGCGTCATGGCGTTGTATTTGTCATGGTAATGCATCCCCGGCTTGTTGGAAAGCGTCAACTCGCACATCAGGATGTCCCGATAGCCGACCTTTTCAATGCGATCCATCACGCGGTTCCAGTCCACAATGCCGTCTCCCATGGTCAGGTGCAGGTCATTGTGCCACGGCTCCGGAACTTCCCGCACGCCAAGGTTATCGTTAAAGTGGGTGTGGCAAAGTTTTTCGCCGTAAAGCGCCATCATATCCTTGCCGCCGTTGTAGCACAGCTCGTGCCCCGTGTCAAAGCAGAACCCACAGCACGGCTCATTCCAGAATGCCTTCATTACCGCGGCGAGATATTCTTCGCCTTCCACGTTTTCAAAACCCAGTTTAATCCCCAGCTTGTTGGCTTCCTCCACCACCCGGGAGTAGTTGTCAATGCCGATCTGTGTGGGGGTATGATCCTTGAAGCCGATAAAGGTATGAATCACCATCACCGGGATGTCGTGCCGGGCGCAGTCGCGGGCGCACTCGATCAGTTCATTGGTCACGGCAACGCCTTCTTCGCCCTCTTTCCACATCTTATGCACCTTGGTGAAAGGCGAGTGAATGGACTGATAAAACAGTCCTTTTTTCGCCGCGTCGTTTGCCCATGCGTCGGTGCGGAGAGGGTTCCAGCCCGTAAAGAATGCGTCAAATCCCGCGTCTTTAATCATATCAAACTGTTCCGCGGTCGCGTACCGATCCGTGTTGCCGAGAATATTGATGCCGAGTTTGTACGGCTTGTTCAGATTTTCCATCAGTGATCCTCCTTGCGCGCTTTGGCGGCATAATCATTTATTAAACATCCCGAAAGGATGATTTCTTTTTCGTTTTGGGTCAGCCCCTTTACAAAAAGGGTCAGCGGGATTTTGATACCGTCCCGGTTCAGCCCCGTTGCGGGGATTTCCTCTTGCCCTTCTTCGATTGCTTGCCGAATCCCCGGCACAAACACAAAATCGCCGGTTTCCAAGGGGAACGGGGCATTTTCGGCAAGGGTAAAGGGCAGAATCCCCCAGTTGATGCAATTGGAGCGGTACCGTTTGGTGGCAAATTCATAGCAGATGTTGGCAAACCCGCCAAGCACTTTTTGGCAGGACGCCGCCTGCTCCCGTGCAGACCCGTCTCCGGGTCTGTTGGCAAACAGACAGGAGCCGTACTGCGTGTTTTTTGCCAGTTCCGCGGCGTCGCCGAAAGCAGCCAGTGCCAACGCCAATTCTCCGGTAAGCACTCCTTCGCGCCGCGCGGCTTCCGCCGCCGCTGCCGCTTTGGCATTGCTCACATAGTCGGGGCACCGGCGGGAGAGGGTAAATTCCGAGAGCCGGATGGGGTTGGAACGGTAAGAGGACGTCTCCCCGGAGGGGATGAGTTCGTCCGTGGTGGTGACCGGGTCGCGGATGACCGCGGCAAGGCGCAAGAGCAGATTTTCCGAAAGGGGATACTGGCGCGGCCAGTCGGTGATATTGGGACCCAGAATCAGGGGTTCCTCCGGTTTCGGGTGCCCGTAACCGTTGTAAACGCGGTGTGCATAAGCGGTGCGGTCATAGTGGTATGGGGGCGGGGTAAACCCGTATTCCAAATCGGTCGCTGCGGTGATGATCCCGCCGTTTGCCGCAGTTGCCGCAATGCTACGGGCATCCATCAGCGCTACCCCGGCAAGTTGCCCTTCGCCCGGCTTTGAGCCTTCCCGGTTCGGGAAGTTACGGGTGGTGTGCCGCAAAGAGAGCCCGTTGTTTGCCGGCACGTCTCCGGCACCGAAACAGGGACCGCAGAACGAAGGTTTGATTACCGCCCCGGCACGGAGCAGTGCCGCGGTCGCACCGGTTCTGGTCAGTTCCAGAGAGACCGGCACGCTGGTGGGGTAAACCGACAGCGAAAAATATCCGTCTCCGGTGGTTTTCCCGTCCAGAATCGCCGCCGCTTCCTCAATATTGTCAAACATTCCCCCGGCGCAACCGGCAATAATGCCCTGATCTGCCCGCACGCGACCGTCCGGCAGAATTTTGGAGATAAGGTCAAGATGGCATTTGCCGAATTTCGCCCGCGCTTCTTCCTCCACCGCGCCAAGCAGTTCCTTTGCGTGTGCGTTGAAATAGCGGATGGTGTAAGCTTTGGAGGGATGAAAGGGCAGGGCAATCATCGGCTCCACGGCGGAAAGGTCAATTTCCGCCATGGCGTCATAATACGCCATGTTTCCGGGGCGCAGTTCTTTGTAGTCGCCGGGGCGCCCGTGCGTTTCATAATGCCGCTTTACCGTGTCGTCTGTCACCCAAACGGAGGAAAGGCATGTGGTCTCGGTGGTCATTACGTCAATCCCGTTGCGGAAATCAATGGGAAGCGAAGCCACACCGGGGCCTGCAAATTCCAGCACTTTGTTTTTGGCAAATCCGTTTTCAAATACGGCGCCGATCAGCGCCAGCGCCACATCGTGCGGCCCCACGCCTTTTTTCGGCTTGTCGGTCAGATACACCAGCACTACTTCCGGCGCCGGAATATCGTAGGTGTTTTTCAGCAGTTGTTTGACCAGTTCCGGTCCGCCCTCGCCCACACCCATGGTGCCAAGCGCCCCATAGCGGGTGTGACTGTCGGAGCCGAGAATCATCCCGCCCGCGCGGGCAAGTTCTTCTCTGGCAAACGAGTGAATCACGCTTTGGTTGGCAGGCACATAGATGCCGCCGTATCGGCGCGCCGCGGAAAGCCCGAATACGTGGTCGTCCTCGTTGATTGTGCCTCCCACTGCACAAAGGGAATTGTGGCAGTTGGTCAACGCATACGGCACGGGGAAAGAGTCAAGACCGCTCGCGCGTGCGGTCTGAATAATGCCTACGTAAGTAATGTCGTGGGAGACCAACGCGTCAAAGCGCAGGCGCAGGTGCTTGTCGTCGCCTTTGTTGTGCGCGGTCAGAATCTGTGCGGCAATCGTGTATTGCCGTGCGGTTTCGCGGGAGAGGGGCGCAGTGTTTTCCGGTTTTCCGTCAACCAGATATACGCCATGTCCGGTCAGTCTGATCATCCAGGGCTACCCTTTCTATATAATTATTTATATTATAGCCTATCAAGAATGAAATGTCAATCACAGTGAGCGTTTTTTTATACCTTTTTTGGTGGGAATCTTGCAAAACACCGCCGGTTGTGGTAGAATACAGAGGTCGGAGGTGATGAAAATGGTGCTTGGCGCCGCATTTTTCCGCCGGAGCGCCGTTACGCTGGCGCCGCTGCTGGTCGGCAAGTTGCTTTGCCGGAAAACGGACGGAAAAACGTTTTGTTACCGTATCACCGAAACCGAGTGCTATTTCGGGGAAGAAGATACCGCCTGCCATGCGCATAAGGGGCGCACTCCGCGCACCGATACCCTGTATGCCGCCGGCGGAATTGCGTATGTGTATCTCTGCTACGGGATGCACAGTCTGCTCAATTTTGTCACCGGAGAAGAGGGACACCCGGAGGCGGTGCTTATCCGCGGGGTGGAGGGGATTTCCGGCCCCGGCAGGGTGACAAAGGCGCTGGATATTACCGTGGCGCAAAACCGCCTGCCGCTCTTTAAGAAAAACGGACTTTGGGTAGCGGACGACGGTGCGCCCGCCCCGGAACTGATTGCCACACCCAGGATAGGGATTGATTATGCCGAAAAGGAGGACAGGGAGCGCCTGTGGCGCTATCTTGCAAAATGAGGGTTCTATGCGGATATTATTGATTTCGGATTTGCATTTTTCTGCGGATATTTCCCCTGCGGAATACGAAAAACAACACCCCGGCGCGCGTGCTTCCGCGGCAAGCGGACCACTGCTGGGGTTTCTTCCGTCCGAGCGGATGGAAAAGATGATTTCGGTGATTGAAAAAGAACACGAAGCCGCCCCGCTGGACGCGGTGATTATCCCCGGAGATTTGTCGATTGACGACTATCCTTTTCGGCGTTTGGGTATCAACTGGTGCGAGAAATTCAAGGATCTGTATCTTCCGCGCTTTCCTGCGCCGACCTTTGTGATACCGGGAAATCACGACAGCTATCCGGAGGAAATCTGGCACGGAATATTCGGCAAGTCAAGGCAGTTTTCCGCCGTCCTTGACGGGTGCCTTTTCCTGCTGGCGGATACTTATCGCGACCCCGCAAAAAGCGCTTCCGGATCCCCATATACTCCGCTTGACCTCGCGTGGGCGAAAGGGGAAATGGAAAAACACCCGGGTCTGCCGGTGTTTTTGGTGGCGCATTACTTCCGCCCGGAATCGGAATCGCAGGGCTTCCTTGACTTTCTAGCCGTTAATCCCCGTATCGTAATGCTTTTCATGGGGCATTCGCACCGGTTTGAGGTGCGGCGGCTCCCACAGGAGGCAGGCGGAAAACCGCTGGTGGACATCGGTGCTTTTTCCTATTATACCAAACCTACCAACGGCGTGTGGGATTTTGACATTTTTGACCCGGAGTGGCGCTGGGGCTATCAGATTCTGGAACTGACGGCAAGCGAGGCGGCAACGTATCACGTTTTTCCCGCCGTGACCTATCGCGCTCATAACGGCATCTTTGCCTTTGAACAGAAAACCACCGAAAGAATAACCGTTCCGCTTTGCCGGGGCGGAGAAAGCGGGTAATACTGATGACGATACCGGAAAAACTGAATGCCCTGCGCGCCCGGATGGCGGCGCACGGCATGGACGCTTACGTTGTCCTGACCGACGATTTTCACGCCTCCGAATACGCGGGGGAGTATTTCAAATCCCGCGCGTGGCTGACCGGCTTTACCGGCTCCGCCGGCTCCTTGGTAGTGCTCCCCGACCGGGCGCTGCTGTGGACGGACGGACGTTACTTTTTGCAGGCAGGCGCGCAACTGGAGGGTACCGGCATTGAGCTGATGCGCGACCGGGAGCCCGGCGTGCCGGAGATTTGCACCTTCCTTGCCGAAACGGTGAAGGAGGGGGGCGTGATCGGTTTTGACGGGCGTGCCGTCAGCCAGTCGTTTGCCAAACGTCTTGCCGCGAAAACCACGCCAAAACACATCACGTTTGCCGCCGAATCGGATTTGGTGGGCGAGATTTGGGCGGATCGCCCCGCCCTTTCGCATGAGCCGGTTTTTGAGGTGGACGCGGCGCGTGTGGGCGCCACCAGAGAGCAGAAAATGGCGTGCCTGAGAGAGCATATGACGCGGGATGGCGTGGATGTGCTGGTGCTGACCGCGCTGGACGAGATTGCATGGCTGCTCAACCTGCGTGGGGGGGACATCCATTGTACGCCGGTGTTTCTTTCTTTCTTAATCCTGGAAAAAGACCGCGCAACGCTGTGCGCGGCGGCAGATATTTTCCCGGCGGACGTCCTTGACAAGCTGAACGCCGCAGGTGTAAAACTCGCACCGTATGGGGGGATATATGATCTGCTGGCGGCACTGCCGCAAGGCTTGACCGTGCAGATTGACCCCGCCACCGCCAACTGGCGCATTTCGGGGAGCCTGCCGGAGGGGGTCAGAGTGGTAAACCGCCGCAGCCCCGTGGTATTGCTGAAAGCCGTCAAAACCCCGGCGGAGGTCGAAAACCTGCGCGCGGCGCACCATAAGGACGGCGTGGCGCTGACAAAATTCATCTATTGGCTCAAAACGCGGGTGGGCAAGGAACCGATTACCGAACTTTCCGCCGCCGGACATCTGGAAGAACTGCGAAAAGCGCAAGGGTATCTCGGCGACAGTTTTGACCCCATCATTGCCTACGGCGCGCACGCCGCAATCGTGCATTATTCCGCTACGCCGGAAAGCAACGTGGTAATGAAGCCGCAGGGGCTTTGCCTTGCCGATACCGGCGGGCAGTATGAAGAGGGCACAACTGACGTGACCCGTACCGTCGCCCTCGGTGCAGTCACCGAGGAGGAAAAACGCCTCTTTACGCTGGTGCTTCGCGGGCACCTTGACCTGGCGGCGGCGCACTTTAAACATGGAGTGTGCGGCGAAAACCTGGATATCCTCGCCCGTGCGCCGCTGTGGAATGAGGGGCTGGACTACCTCCACGGCACCGGGCACGGCGTGGGCTTTTTGCTTGGCGTGCATGAGGGGCCACAGTCCATCCGCTGGCAGCTTTCCGGCATCCGCCCCGCCGTACCGTTGGAGGAGGGAATGGTCGTCTCCGATGAGCCGGGCTACTACGCGGCAGGCAAATTCGGTATCCGGCACGAAAACCTGGTGCTGGTGAGAAAAGGGGAAGAAACGGCTTACGGGCAGTTTATGTATTTTGAAACCCTTACCCTCGCGCCCTTTGACCGTGATGCCATTGACCGTGACCTCCTGACCCCGCAGGAACGGGAACAGCTGAACGCTTATCACGCCCGCGTGTACGCCGCGCTGGCGCCGGAACTGAGCGGGGAGGAGCGCGAGTGGCTTGCCGTTGCCACCGCCCCGATCTGACGGCTGCCGCCAAGCAAAAACCATCATAACAAGCGGCGGTTGGCGCTACGCGCCAACCGCCGCTTGTTACACAACATATCC
>URMC01000044.1 GCA_900548735.1 uncultured Eubacteriales bacterium
AAAGAACCACGTAATGTAAAAGAAAAAACATTACGTGGTTTTTCAATGACATACATACAGCATATCGGAGGGGAAACCCCCGGCGAGGGTTTCCCCTCTTTTCAGCAGAGCTGAAAATTCACCCTTTCCTGCGCTTTTTTGCGCATGGGGGTATTTCGCCGTCTGCGGACGGCGACGAGGGCTCCGCGCCCTCGACTGCGCCGCCTTTTGAAAAAGGCGGGCGAAAACTTTTTCACGGCGGGTGCCTGGCTTTGGTGCGTGAATCGACGCGGGGTTACCTCAGGCAATCGCCTTTGTTCAGTTTTCTGCCGCGCAGGTAATCGGCGGCGGACATCCTGCCTTTGCCCTCGGGCAGGACGCGCAGAAATTCAATACAGCCCTTACCTGTGGCAACGGTGATTTTGCCGTTCTCTACGGATACCACGGTGCCGGGCGTCGCACCGCCTGCCGGGGTTGCCGATACGCGGCTTTCGAGAATTTTCAGCAATTTGCCGTCCGGCGTGTGCGTAAACGTCAGCGGCATTGGCGACAGGGCGCGGATGCGGTTATGGAGCGCTTGGGCGCTCTCCTCAAAGTGCAACTCGCAATCCTCTTTGCCGATTTTGGCGGCGTAGGTTGCGGCGCTTTCGTCCTGCTTTTTCGGCGTCAGCGTGCCGGCTCTCAGTGCGTCCAGCGTGTCCAGTAAAACTTTCGCGCCAAGGGCGCCCAGCGCGTCATGCACGGTTTCAAAATTATCGTTTTCCCCGATCGGCAACACGCCGGTCAACAGCATATCGCCGGTGTCCATCCCGGTGTCCATCTGCATGGTGGTCACGCCGGTTTCCTTTTCCCCCTCCAGAATGGCGCGTTGCATCGGCGCGGCACCGCGGTAACGGGGGAGCAGGGAACCGTGCACGTTGATACAGCCGTATTTCGGGAAATCCAGCACGGACGCGGGCAGAATCTTGCCGTACGCCACTACCACAATTACGTCCGGCGCAATTTTTGCCAGCGTGTCGTCAAACGCGCCGTTTTTCAGCGTGGTCGGCTGGTAGACCGGGATGCCGTGCTCCGTGGCAAAAACCTTGACGGGGGGCGGGGTTAGCTCATAGCCTCTGCCTTTCGGCTTATCCGGCTGGGTGACAACGCCTGCCACGTCCTCCCCGCGCTCTACCAGCGCGCGGAGCGAAAACACCGCAAAATCCGGCGTTCCCATAAAGAGAATCCGCATTACACATCCTCCATTCTGATGGCAACATCGGTGAAAAGACGCCCGTCCAGGTGGTCGATCTCGTGGCAGAGCGCCCGCGCGAGAAGATCCGACCCGCTGACCTCAAAGGTTTCCCCTTTGCGGTTCAGCGCCCGCACGGTCACGTGTTTGGGGCGCCGGGTAATGCCGTATCTGCCGGGGATGGAAAGGCACCCTTCGCTTTCCTGTTGTTCACCCGCCGTGGCGATGATGCGGGGGTTGATCAGCTCGATCACGTTGCCCTCTTCCACTTCCACCACCGCAATGCGGCGCAGGACCCCCACCTGCGGCGCGGCAAGCCCGCAGCCGTCGGCGGCGCGCATCGTTTCGGTCATGTCGTCAAGCAGTGTCAGAATCCGGGGGGTGATTTCCTCCACCGGGCGGCAGACCTTGCGCAGAATCTCGTCGCCCGCTTTCCTGATTTTTAGTTTTGCCATAAGTTCTCCTTTTACACATTGCCCTGCAATGCGATTGATTTATAATGAGGACGGGTTGAAATCCACCGAGAGTGTCGGCGCGCCTGCCCCCTGACCCGAAAACAGGAGCAGAATCTCACGAAACAGCGCCCGGGAACGGCGGTTCAGCGCGCATTTGACCACCATGCGCATCCGGTAGCGCCCCTCTGCGCGATAGATCGGCGCCTCAAAAGGGCCGAATGCCAGCAACTGCACGTCCGAAAACGTGGAGCTGACCCGCTTGCCGAGTTCCTCCGAAAGATTTTTTGCCGAGAGCATAACCTCCCGCTCGTTCCGGTGCGAGAGGGTCAGCAACACGATGTCGCAGAACGGGGGAAAGACCAGAAGTTTTCGCAGTCGGATTTCCCGCTCAAAAAAAGTGACGTAATCCTGCTTTGCGGCAAGGCGGATGACCTCGTGGTCGGGGTTGGAGGTCTGAATCACGGCAACACCGCGCTTCTGCGCGCGCCCCGCGCGCCCCACCACCTGCGTCAGCAGGGAAAAGGTGCGCTCCGCCGCGCGATAGTCGTCCAAGTACAGGGAGGCGTCGGCAAGCAATACCCCCACCAGCGTCACATCCGGAAAGTCGTGCCCTTTGGTCACCATCTGGGTGCCGAGCAGAACGTCCGCCTCGTGCCGGCGGAATGCGCCCAGCATTTCGTCATAGGAATTTCGCCTCCCCGTGGTGTCGGTGTCCATGCGTAAAATCCGCTTGCCGGGCAGGCGTGCCATCAGCTCCTCCTCCACCCGTTGGGTGCCGAAACCGAAGCGCGCCAGGTGCTCCGACCCGCAGGAGGGGCATTTGACCGGCAACTTCATCCGTTTGCCGCACAGGTGGCAGAGCAAGAACCCCTCGCTGTACCCGCCGGGTTTGGTATGATAGGTCATGGAAACGCTGCACGAGGGGCAGCAGACCGCCTGCCCGCAAGCGCGGCAGCTGACGGTGTGGTTATAGCCCCTGCGGTTGAGAAACAGGATTGCCTGCTCCCCTTTTTCCGTCGTTTCGTTCAGCGCCGCGGCAAGATCTTTGCCGATGGGGGAGAGCACGCCGCCCCCCTCCTCCCGGCGCATATCCGCCAGGCGCACCTCAGGCAAAACCGCCCCGGCGTGGCGCTCCGTCAGCGTCAGCAGGGTGTAGCGCCCCTCACGGGCGCGTTTGTAGCTTTCCAGCGACGGGGTGGCAGAGCAGAGCAGCATCGTTGCTTTGTTGGCGGCGGCGCGGTATCTTGCCACATCCCGCGCGTGGTATTTGGGGTTCATATCCGATTTATAGGTATGCTCATGCTCCTCGTCCAGCACGATCAGCCCCAGATTCTGCACCGGGGCAAACACTGCCGAGCGGGTACCCACGACCACGCGCGCTTCTCCGGACAGAATCCGGTGATAGGCGTCCATCCGCTCCCCGGCGGAGAGCGCCGAGTGCATCACCGCCACCTGACCCCGATAGCGGGTGGCAAAAATGGAGAGGGACTGGGGCGTGAGCGCAATCTCCGGCAACAGCACGATAGCGCCTTTGCCAAGCGACAGCATTTTGTCAATCAGCTTGAGCATCACGCAGGTCTTGCCGCTGCCGGTCACGCCGTGCAGCAATACCGCGTGCGCCTGCCCGTCCGTGGCAAAGCCGGAAAGCGTTTCAAACGCCGCCGCCTGCTCCCGGTTCAGGGTAAAGTCCGGCGCCGTGCCGCCTGCGGTCAGCTCCATCCCGCGGAACACCCGCTCCGTGCGCACCGACAAAAGCCTTTTTTTACACAGTGCGTCGGTCTGCGCTTTGGTAAAGCCCGCCGCGCGCAGTTCCGCGTCGCTTTTTTCGCCGTCCTCCAGCATTGCCAGCAGGGCTTTCTGCTTTTCGCCGAGCCTGCCGGCGGATGTTTTGTCCGTGCGTGAGAAAAAGGACTGCTCCTTTTCTGCCATGGCGTCCTTTACCGCAAGTTCTTTGGTCACAAGCCCCATGTGGCAAAGCCTTGGGAGCTGATCTGCGGTTTCCTGCCCGAATTTTGCGCGGAGCGTTTCGGCGGAAGCCTCGCCCACCTCACCAAGGTATGCCAGCAGATACGCCTCGCCCGTGCTGAGGTTCCGTGCGCTTTCCGCGGGTCGTGCCCCCGGGCGATAGATCTCGGCAAGCCCTGCCAGCGCCCCCGCGGGGATCATGGCGTGTACCGCGTCACCCGTGGTACAAAGCGTCTGCTCTCTTAAAAAAGAGACAAGCCCCAACATTTCCTCCGAGAGAGAAATGCGAGGCGTGGTAACGGATTCTATCTTTTTGATGACTCCCAACGCCGGATCTCTCCCGGTCACCCCCGTGCAAAGCGCCAGCCGCCGGCGGTTTCCCCCGCCGAACGGCACGGTGACAAAGCAACCGGGAAAGACCCTTTCCGAAAGCTCCTCCGGCACAGCGTAGTCATACTCCTTGTCCAAAGGGAGAGAGGCATCCAAAAGCCGGACTTTGACAAACTTCTCCTGCTTCTGCATTCCCCGTTCCTCCTTCGATCAGTCCTCCGCGATCAGCGGCTCCTCCGGCTCCTCCGGGCTGTCCACAATCACGTATTCGCCGCTGTAAATGCGGTCGATTGCGTTTTTCACGGCTTTTTTGTCGGCAAGCTCCCGGTCGATCATCGAAAGGATGGTGCCGGAGCCTTCCTTGTTGCCGGTCAGTGCCGCTTCCGCCGCCTGGCGTTGGCGCACATATTCATCGGTGATCAGGCGCGCGCATTTTGCGGTGGCAATCACCAGCTGGTAGCGGTTGAATCTGTCTCCGGTCAGTTCATAAATCGTAGGGTGAATCATCTGAAATCTCCTTTATCTATCGGCGATCCGCACGGCGGATCATTTTTCAAAATAACGCTCTGCAAAGTCGGTATTGCGGCTGACTGCCAGCCGTGCGGCGCGGATGATCGTGCAGATCTCGTCCGCGGCGGCTTCCGCCTTGCCGGAGGGGTTATAGACGATGTAATCATATTCCCGCGCCATTTCGATCTCGCGCCGCGCGGCGGCAAGGCGCTCTCTGATTTTTTCCTCGGTTTCGGTGGCTCTGCCGCGAAGGCGCGCTTCCTGCTCCGCAAAGCTGGGCGCCAGCAGCATCACCAGCACCGCGTCGGGGTAGCGGCTTTTGACGTTCAGCCCCCCTACGGCATCGATTTCCAACAGCAGATTTTTGCCCGCCGCCAGCGTTTCCAAACTTTCTTTTTTCGGCGTGCCGTAGAAATTGCCGCAGTATTCGGTGTATTCCAGCATGCCGTCCTCACGGATGAGGGTTTCAAACGCCTCGCGTGTGACAAACGAATACTGTTTGCCGTCCACCTCGCCGGGGCGGGGGGCACGCGTGGTTTTGGAGACCGAAAACTCAAACGGCTCCTTCTGCAGTAAAAATTCCTTTACCGTGCCTTTGCCGCTTCCGGCGGGGCCGGAAAGCACCAGTAGCAATCCTTTGTTCATGTCTTATTCCTCGGTCTCATCGTCCTCATCCTCCGCGTCCTCATCCGAGAGACGGTTGGCGATGGTTTCGGTCTGGATGGCGGAAAGAATCACGTGCTCACTGTCGGTGATGACCACCGCGCGCGTGCGCCGCCCGCAGGTTACATCAATCACTCTGCCGCTGTCCTTTGCGTCCTGAATCAGACGCTTGACTGGTGCGGAATCAGGGCTGACCAGCGCCACCATCCGCTCCGCCGCGACCATATTGCCGAAGCCTATGTTGATGAATTTCATGAAAGTACCTCGTCTTTCCCCTGCTGCCGGAAAAGCCCGGACAGATATACAAATTATATTATATCGCAAAAAAATGCGTTTGTCAATTCCGTTATCGCAAAAAATTGAGCGGGAAGGGGATTTTTTGCGGGGATTGACCGGTTTTCGCGGGGGCAGGGGAGGGCGGTGTGCCTTTTTGGGGGAGGGGGCTTTCGGACGTAAAGTTACTCTTTCCGTTGTGTCATCAGATTCCGTAGTTCTTCTTTTTCTTTTGAGCAGGTAGGCACAAAAGAAAAAGAAGCAAAAAGAAAATGCCGTAAAGGAGACGCGCAAAAGGGGGCTTTTTGAAAAAAGCCCCCTTTAAATCCCGCAAAAACTTTTATACAACTGACGCCGGGACGTTGGACGTGTGCACCCAAAGTAACGTATCAGCCTGTTCGCCCCGCCGCAAGGCGGTTTTTGAAAAAAGCCCCCTTTAAATCCCCTAAAAACTTTTCGGCGACTGATGCCAGACTTTCGCTGTGTGTGCCCAACTGACTCTGAAAGCCGTCCCGCAGGGACCCCCTGCCGCGTCTCTACCGACCGCCGCGGTGACCGCCGCCCCCGCCCCCGCCGCCGCGGGAACCACCGGAACTGCCGTTATTGGTGTTGACCCGCACGCGGGTGATGTAACTGCCCACAAAGCGGTCCACCTCTTTGGTCAGCCGCAGTTTTGCATAACGGTCCAGGGGATAAGTTTCCCCATGTACCTTTTTGCGATAGACCAGCGTGACCACCAACATGGCGATCCCGCCCGCGATCACAAACACAATCAGCGTGACGGCAATGCCGCGCGGCACGCGGCTTGCCTCCCATTTTGCGGCGCGCTCGGCGTCGGCTTTCTCCTCTGCCGCAAAGCGCGCTTCCACCTTGCCGCAGGCGGCGAGAAACGCCCTCACGCCCGCCTCAATTTCGCCTGTTTTGATGTTGTTATATACATCCGGTGTGTCCAGCACTTCGTCAATGTCGCTGTCCGAAAACGCCTCGTCCGCCGCGCCGAATGTGTAAATGTCATAGCGGTATGTCCCGTCGCTTGTCTGATAGACCGCCAGAATCACCGCGTCATCCTTTTTGGAAATACCGCAACGCGAGAGCACCTCGCGGTCGCTGGGGTAGTTTTCTGCATGGTCGGTCAGCAGGTAGTAGGAAAAACGCCCGGCGCCGTTTCCGGTCAGGGTTTCCGTGTTCCATGCCGTGCCCTCGGAAAAGAACCCCGCGCGGTCGTCGATTTTGGTGTATCCGGCGGCACAAACGGGGAGAATCAGCAACACGGCAAGCAACAGCAACAAGGGCAAAAACAGTGTTTTTCTCATACCGTCCCCCCCTTAAAGGAAGCAGATGAGCGCGGCGATTACCGCCGCCACTGCCCCGATGATGCCGCCGAAGAGAAAGAGTTTGCCAAGCGAGAGCGGCAGTTTCCCATACACTTTGCCGGTGTAGCCGTTGAGCGCATAGGTGTAGGTCTTGTTTTTGTAGCGATAGTTAAGAAGATAAATCGGCATCAGGGTGTAATCCCAGTGCATCTCCTTGACCAGCAACCGCGGGGTGCCTGGCAAAACGGTGGTATAACCGTGAATGGTGCCCCGGAGCAGTTGCCCCGAATAGTCCATCATCCGGTTTTTCACCGCGTTGCGCACCGCCTCAATCTCAATATCCCGCTTTTTGGCGATAAAGCCGGAAAGACAGGGCATGGTGAAGGGTTGCAACGAGTCGGAGGGGTAGGGGAGAATGCCGTTCAGCATTTCCCGGTCCTCTTCCTTCAGCGCCGGGGTCACGATGTCCTCAAAATGGATATCCCCCCGCCGCTCAATGTGAAAATTGGAGGTCTCGGTATACAGATAGTCGCCCGCCCGCCAGGAGCGCTTGCGCGTGGCGCGCGCGGTCATCGACGCGTCGGTGTCGGCGTCCGTGACCCAAAAAGGATAGTAAATGCCGGTCATTTTCTCTACCTGGTCGGGCGCGGTAAAGCCGCGCGGGACAAACCATTTCTTTTTGGCAAAGGCAAGAAAGCGCTTTTCCGCCTCCTTCTTGTCAAAAGCAAAGGGAATTACCTTGTGCGGCTTCATCTGCCCCGCAAGCCGCCCGCCAAGCAGAATCGGATTGTGGCAGTAAGGGCAGAACGTGGCGGCGGTGTTTTGATCCGCCACCACTTCCGCGCCGCAGGAGGAGCAGGAGTAGGAGCGCAACAGGGCGGAATACTCCTCGTCCGGGTGTTCCATGGCTTCTGCCGCTTCCTCTGCCGCGCGGCTGGCGGCTTCTTCCGCCGCACGCGCGGTTTCGGTGGCGGCAAGCTCCTCTTCGGTAAATTCCGACTGGCAGAACTCACAGCACAGCTTTCCTTTTTCGGGGTCAAATTTCAGCCCCGCCGAGCAGTTGGGGCACTGATAGGTCAGTGTGGTTGCCATAAATCAGTCTTTCTTTTTGCCGCAGTTCCGGCAGAATTTGCCGTCGTTTTCGGTGCCGCAGTCGGGGCAGAGCCATTTGCCTGCCGCTGCGGGCGCTTTTGCGCCGCACTCGGAGCAGAATTTGCCGGTGTTTTTCTTGCCGCAAGCGGGGCAGACCCACTCGCCGGCGGGCGCCGGTTTCGCCGCGCCGCACTCGGAGCAGAATTTGCCCGTGTTTTCCGCGCCGCAGGCGCACTTCCATGTATTTTGCGCCGCCTTTGCCGCGGCTTCTTTCTTCTGCGCTTCCATCTGCGCGCGGTTGGTCTCGGAGAACGCGCCGAAACCGCCTGCGGCATTCATGCCCATGCCCATCCCCATAAAGGTGGTGGCGGCGCCGTTCTGATTGTTGCCCGCCGCTTCAAAGCCGCGTGCCATGGAGCCCTGCACATAGCCCTCGCGCACGCCGGCGTCGCCCAGCATGGCGCCCTGGTTGCGCATATTGATCAGTTTCTTGGATTCTTCGTCGTAAGAAACGCTGGCAATACCGACCGACAGCACCTCAAACCCGCGCTTTTCTTTCCACTCTGCGTCCAACTCCTCGGACATATACTTGGAGAGTTCACGCGATTTGCTGGTGACGTGGGAAACACGGATGCCGTCTACCGACATCTGGTTGACCGCGGACTGCAACGCGTCCAGAAACTCGGAGAGATACTGCTCGTTGATATCGTTGATATCCACGGTGGTTTTGTCGCGCGGGATGGCTTCGGCATAGAATTTCAGCGGGTCGGTGATCCTGATGGAGTAGGTGCCGAATGCGCGCAGGAAAAGCTCTGAGTTGTAGAAATTGTCAAAATAGTTGACCGGGTTTCTCGTGCCGAATTTGATACCCTTGATCTCCTGCAGATTGATGAAAAATGCCTTTTGCGCGGAGGAGGGCACGCCGCCGTATTTGATGCGGCTGAACGTCTCTTTGATGCTGGCGCCGAACTGCCCGGCAAAGAGAGACGGCGCGCTGGAGTTGTCTACTTTATAGTAGCCCGGCTCCGCCGTAAAGTCCACCACCTTGCCGCCGTCTACCAGCAGCATAAACTGGTTGTCGTATACATGGATGACCGAGCCGTTGGAGATGATGTCCTCAGTGCCTTTTTTGTTGCTGTTGCGTTTGCTGTTTTTGCGCATCAGCGTGCCTTTGGTGAAGACTGTGGTATCGCTCATCCCCTCGGCTTCGATGACTTCCAGCCACGAATCCGCAAGCCCGCCCCCGATGGCGGAAAGTGTTGCCTTGATAATGCCCATTGTATGTTTTCTCCTTCTAAATAAAATTAAACAGAACTTGTAGAAAAACGCACCGGCGCTGTCGCCGGTGCGTTGTGTGTGCGACACCCCAGCGTCGTACTTTTGCAGATAAACCCGCCGAGCCGTGTTGCCAGAATCGAGAACCCTTGTGTCAAGGGTGGTGCCCTGCCGGATACTTTACTGCTCCCAGCGTCCATACACCTCGCCGAGACAAGTCAATCGCGCGGGGGATGGGAGGTCTGCAAACCGCAGCCGGACGCGTCCGGGCTCCAAATTATTCGTGTAGGCTCCGTAACCGACAATCACGCACTAAGCAGGCGCGGTTCGATTTTAATTGTCGTAGTCGATCTCGCCGGCAAAGTAATCGTCAAAATAATCGGCAATGTCGTCAAACTCGTCGTCATCGTCAATGGTGACAAGGGTTTCCTCCCCGTCCTCCATCACGGCTTTGAGAATGACGTATTCCACCTCATCGCCCTCGGCGGCGTCCTTATCCTCTGCCGGGATCATGGCGTAGTATTTCACGCCGTTTTTCTCCGTGGTGCCGACCAGCTCAAACTCGTGCTCGTTCCAGTCCTCATCCTGGAGGGTGTAGATCTCTACTTCGTTATTGTTGTCCATAAAGCACACCTGCCTTTCTTTCCTGATTTCATTGTACTAAATTCCGTGCCAAAAGTCAATAGGCAGGATGTAAATTCTCCTGCCGGAATCTTTCCTTTTTCTTGAAAAGTGCGTGAAGATCTGCTATAATAAAAAGCGAAAGGGAGGGGGAGACAATGATGAAACTTTCTGCATCCCATGGCATCATGGGCGCAATCCCCGGTACGGGGGAATTTTTTACCCCGCGGGAGAGCTTTACGGCAATGAAAAAAGCGGGTTATGACCGCGTGGACGTAAGCCTTTGGTCGCTCTGCAAGCCCGGCAGACCCTTGACGGGGGAGCACTGGGAGGAGACGATTGACGAGCTGGTTGCCGCCACCGAGGAGGCGGGGCTGCCCGTGCACCAGACCCACGGCAACGTGCTAACGGGAGAGCAGTGGGATGACCCTGCGTACCCGGACCGGGAATTTTATCACGAGACGGTACTGCGTTGCATCGAGGGGACAAAGCGGCTTGGTGCTTCCTGGATGGTGCTTCACCCTTACAATCTCGCGCACGCGCCGCTGTACAACCGGCAGGATAATCTCCGTGCCTGCGTGGCGTTTCTTGCCCCGTACATTGAGGCGGCGAAGAAAGCGGGCATCGGCATTGCGGTGGAGAATATGATTGACTTCCGCCGTCGTCATCGCCGTTATTGCGCGGGCGACGTGTATGAACTGATCGAACTGATCGATACGATCAACGACCCGGCGGTGGGGATCTGCTATGACACCGGGCACGGGAATATTTCGGGCATGGTACCGGGAGAGGCGATTCGCGCCATGGGCAAGCGGCTGGTCTGTACTCACATCAACGACAATCACGCCGGGCGACCGGAGGACGAGCACCTGTTGCCGTATTTCGGCAATATCGACTGGACGTTGGTGATGAAAGCGTTGCACGAGATCGGCTACGAAGGCGATTTCGCCTATGAAATCGGCTCTCACACCATCCCGCCCGAAGCGCGGGACGCATGGCTGCGGTACACCGTGGAGATCGGCAGGAAACTGCTGGCAATGGAAGTATAAATATATAAATGGAGGAGAGTAGGATGATCCGTCATATCGTTTGTTTTAAATTGAAGGAGCCCACCGAGGAGAACTGCCGGGAAGCGGCGCGGGTGCTTTCCTCAATGAGAGGGCAGGTAGAGGAGATTATCGACATGGAGGTGGGGGTGGATTTTCTGCACTCCGCACGCTCTTATGACGTGATTCTGCAAGTGACCCTTGCCGACCGCGAGGCGCTGGATCGTTATCAGAACGCCCCGTATCATGTGAATGTGGTAAAAAAACAAATGCACGCCGTGCGGGAAGCCAGCATTGCGGTGGATTACGAGATCTGAACACAAGAACGCCCAAGGGGGTGCCTTCCAGGGAAGGCACCCCCTTGGGCCCCTCCAAAACCTTTCAGACAAAAAGAAAACTGCCGCCGGTAATTTTTCCTGTAATGCGGCGGCTCTTTTGTTGCTTTGGGTGCGCTCGCCCGACCGCCTTGCGGCGGGGCGAACAGGCTGACGCGCTGCTTTGGGTGCGCTCGCCCGATGTTCCGGTGGCGACTGACGAAAAGTTTTTGCGGGAGTTTAAGAGGGGGCTTTTTTCAAAAAGCCCCCTCTTTCGCGCGCCTGCGGCGCGGAAAGACAAAAGCGACCGAACCACAAGGTTCGGTCGCTTTGTACAGCAGAAATTTGCGCAATCTGAGCGGTAAAAATTATTTGATTTCGACCGTAGCGCCGGCATCTTCCAGAGCCTTTTTGAGGTTCTCGGATTCCTCTTTGGAAACGCCCTCTTTGATTGCCTTCGGAGCGCCCTCAACCAGGTCTTTCGCCTCTTTCAGGCCGAGACCGGTGATCTCACGGACAGCCTTGATCACGGCGAGTTTGTTGCCGCCGAAGGAAGCAAGGATGACGTCAAATTCGGTCTTCTCCTCAGCAGCAGCTGCGGGAGCAGCACCGCCGACAGCAACTGCGGCAACGGGAGCGGCAGAAACGCCGAATTCCTCTTCCACAGCCTTAACCAGTTCGTTCAGTTCCAGAAGAGTCAGAGCTTTGATCTCTTCTACAATAGCAGTAATTTTCTCGTTAGCCATTTTCAATTAACCTCCTGAAAATAGATGTTTTGTTGCGTGATCGCGCGTCACGCGGCGCGTTTCTCTGTCAGGCGGGGCAGAGCACCGTTTGCCGCATTATTCTGCGGCGGGAGCAGTTTCGCTCTGCTTGTCTGCGATCGCCTGCAGCGCGTAAGCCAGCCCGTAGAGCGGGGACTGGATGCTGCCGAGGAATTTCGCGATGAGCGTCTCCTTGGACGGGATGTCAGCCAGTGCGGTAACCGTCTTTTCGTCGATCACTGCGCCGTCCAGATATCCGGCAAGAATCTTGAAGGACTCCACCTTTTCGGCAAACTTCTTGAGCACCTTTGCGGGGGCAACCGCGTCATTCTCGCTGATGGCGATAGCGGTCATACCGTTGAGGTACTGCTTCATTTCGGAGTAGCCGACCATGTCGCAGGCTCTGCCGGTCAGGGTGTTTTTCACAACCATGTATTTCACGCCCGCTTCGCGGAGCGCTTTACGCATGGCGGTGTCATCCTCCACCGTGATGCCCTGGTAGTTGACGAGAACACCGGAAACCGAGTTCTTGATCTTTTCCGCCAGGTCAGCAACAACCTGCTGCTTCTGTTCCAGAATTACTTTGCTTGGCATTTTGTTTTCACCTCCCGGATCGAAATGGATATAAAAAAATCTTTCTCCCGCCAAGACGCACTCCCGGCACGAAGAAAGACCAAATCAAAAAATGACTGAATCGCTCCTCGGCAGGAGAGCCGCGCCGAAACGCCGCCTTTACGGGAACCTGCTGTCTTTGGATAACGGAAGTATCATACCACAACTTTTCCTCTTTGTCAAGGGGTTTTTGAAAAAAAGAAAGACCCGTTTTTATTCCGGGTCTTTGGGTGTGGGTCCGGTTGTCGGTTCCGCTGTCTGCGCGGTCGGCGCGGGGAAGAACACACCCGCGTTTTTTGCGGCGAGATAAAGCGAGAACGCGAACAGGAGAAAATCTGCCAACAGGTAGGTGAGGTCGTCATACACGCCGCCGGCAAAGGCGATCAGCCCCGAAAGCCCGACAGTGAAGCAAAGGAAGAATGCGGTCATATGAAGCACGGCGGCGATGCGGGGCGCGCGCCTGCCGATTTTTGCACGCAGTTCCATCAATGTGGCAAGCATCAGGGAGAGCAGTGCCAGGTGCCCGCCGACTTTGTGCGGGGCGTTCATCGGGGTATAGCGGTCAAAGTAAGTGGTGCAGAGCAACAGCACGGCACCGAAGATGACGGCGTAGCCGCAAAGCAGCGGGGCAGTGCCGTCGGCTTTCCCGAAGATCGGAAGCAGAAAATACGCGCATCCGGCAAGCAGGAAAAGCCCGGAAAGAAAGGGGATAACGGTGGGTGCCGCCTGGGATTTTGCCGTCAGAATCAGGAGAACGGCGGTGGCGGCGAATGCCGCCGCGCAGACGGCTCTGCCGCAGAGCAACGGTGCCTCCGGGGCAGGGTATTCCGGCACGGGGGTGTTTTTTCTGACGCGGAAGAGAAAAGAGAAAAACCAAAGGATGCTGAC
>URMC01000045.1 GCA_900548735.1 uncultured Eubacteriales bacterium
ATTTGAAATTTTTCTACGTGTACGGGCCCTCCGGCAATTTTTTTCTGGCTTTTTTTTGCCGAATAATTTTAAAACAATAACAAAAATCCCCGCCGCGGCATTGCCGCGGCGGGGGTGAATTGCAAATCAGGCAATCAGGCGGACTTCGGTTTTGCCGATGACGTGGTTTTTGACTTCCAGCACGCGGATTTCCAGTTTGGCATTGCCGCAGGTGAAGGTTTCGCCGTCGTCCGGCACTCTGTCGATAAGCCCGGTAATATAGCCGCCGAAAGTCTCGCTTTCGTTCCCTTCAAAATCCAGGTTCAGGGCTTTTGCCACGTCTTCCAGCGGCACGGTGCCCAGCACCGAATAGGTGCCGTCCGCATTGCGGGCGATCTCCGGGGCGGTTTCTTCCTCCGGCTCTTTCAACTCACCCAGCAGCGTTTCGGTCAGGTCGTGCAAAGTCACCACGCCGGCAACGCCGCCGTATTCATCCAGCAAGACCGCGAAAAAGCACTTCTTTTCCTGCATTTTACGGAAAAGCACGTTCGCCCGCATCCCTGCGGGCACGAAAAACGGCTGCTCGGTGGCGTTTTGCAACACGCTTTCCCGCCCCGTGTCCGCAAGGCGGAAATAATCTCTGGTGTCCAGAATATACAGCACCTCGTCCGCGTCCCCGCGGCAAACAGGGTATTTGGTATGGCGGGTCTCCATAATCGTTTTCCGCCAGGTCTCGTCATCATCCTCCATCCGTAGAATCACGGTATTGACCCGGTGGGTGCAGATTTCATCCGCGGCGATGTCGTTGAATTCAAACACATTTTCAATCAGCTCGGTTTCCGCGGTTTCGATATTCCCCTGCTCCTCGCCTTCGCTCAGCATCAGGCGGATTGCCTCTTCGGTGACGGGCTCCTCCTCTTCCTCCGGGCTGACGCCGAAAAGACGGAGCACCCCGTTGGTAGAAACCGTCAGCAACCACACCAGCGGCGCAAAGACCTTGGAAACGCCATACAGCATCCCGGACATGCCGAGCGCCATTTTCTCGGCTTTTTTCATAGCAAGGCGTTTGGGCACCAGCTCCCCGAAAACAAGGTTGAAATAGGCAAGCACGATCGTAATCAGCACGATCATGGCGTTTTTGAGCACCGCCGGGGAAATCGGCGTGCCTTTTGCAATCAACCACGCCGCCAGCGGTGTGGCAAAGTTCTCCGCCGCAAAGGCGCTTTGCAACAGCCCCGCCAAGGTGATGGCAACCTGAATGGTGGCAAGAAATTTTGCGGGTTGTTCGGTCAGCTTGACCAGTTTTTTTGCCCCGCGGTTGCCCTCATCCGCCATATGTTTCAGTTTGGTTTCATTGACGGAAATCACCGCGATCTCCGCACTGGCAAAAACGGCGTTGAGAAAAATCAGAACGACCAGTAATAATATAGGGATAAACATATCAAAAAATTCTCCTTTGTTTCTTTTTACCCGTGCGCGTCAGATATCACTGCATAAAGCTACACGGAAAGAAACATTGGGGAAAGGTCCATTTGCGTCACTGTCGCCGTCGGCAGTCTCCTCCATGTATGGAATCACCTCCTTCAAAAATTGCCGGGCGGGGTTTGCCGTCCGGCTTTTTGTAATATTATATCATAATAAAAAATACCGTGTCAAAGACGATGTGGGGGCGACGGGAACAAAAACAGCCCACCCAAACCGGATTTTGCCGTTTGGGCAGGCTGTTTCTTGATTTTTCACGCGCGCGGTGGGCAAAATCACAGGTATTCCCGCATTTTGCCGAGCGCCCCTTTTTCCAGGCGCGACACCTGCGCTTGGGAAATGCCGATGCTTTCCGCAATTTCCATCTGCGTTTTGTTCTGATAAAAGCGCATTTCGATAATCCCCCGCTCCCGCTCCGAAAGTTTACTCATCGCGTCGCGCAGGGCGATATTTTCAAGCCAGCGTTCATCACTGACAGAATTGTCGCTCAGCTGATCTATAATATAGATGGAGTCGCCGTTTTCACTATATACCGGTTCAAAAAGAGAAATCGGCTCAACGATTGCTTCCAGCGCCTGCGCCACCGCTTCTTTGCTCTCGCCAAGGCGCGCGGCAATCTCTGCGGTGTCCGGCTCTTTTTCCTTTTCCCTTGCCAGCTCATCCCGCACCTGCAGGGCGCGATAGGCAAGATCGCGCACCGAGCGGCTGATACGGATGGAGTTGTTATCCCGCAGATACCGCCGGATCTCGCCGATGATCATCGGCACCGCATAGGTGGAAAACTTAACGTCCAGCTCCGTGTTGAAATGATCCACCGCCTTTACAAGACCAATACAACCGACCTGAAACAGGTCGTCCGCATTTTCCTTGCGCCCGGAAAAGCGCTGGATGATACTGAGCACCAACCGCAGATTTCCGTTGATCAGTTCCTCCCTTGCCTGCCCGTCTCCGGCGCGGGCTTTTTTCAAAAGTTCCGTCTTTTCCTCGTCCGTCAGGGTTTTTAATTTTGCGGTATTGACCCCGCAAATTTCCACTTTATTATAGTACATCCCGACCTCCGTACCGGGCGTGGGAAACGTTTTCCCGGTAAGGTCAGTATTGACGCGGGTCGGGTTTGCTTATTCAAAAGCAGAAAAGGCAAATCCTTCCGGATTTGCCTTTTGCGTTATTTGAGTGAAAGTTCTGCGGCTTTCAGGGTGTTGCAAAGCAGCATCGCAATGGTCATTGGTCCCACGCCCCCCGGCACCGGGGTAATGGCGGAAGCCACCGGCTCCACCCTTTCAAAATTCACATCCCCGCACAGTTTGCCGTCCGCAGGGCGGCGATTCATCCCCACGTCAATCACCACGGCACCGGGCTTGACATAGGTTTCGTCAAAAAACTCCGGCTTGCCGATCGCCGTGACCAGAATATCCGCGCGGCGGCAGACCTCGGGCAGATTTTTCGTGTGGCTGTGGCACACCGTGACCGTGCCGCCCGCGTGCAATAAAAGCATTGCCTGCGGCTTGCCCACGATGTTGGATCGCCCGACCACCACGCATTCCTTTCCGTCCGGTGAGATGTCACTGCGTTTTAAGAGTTCCATCACCCCGGCGGGGGTGCACGGCAGAAAATCGTAATCGCCGATCATAATTCTGCCCACGTTATAAGGGTGGAACGCGTCCACATCTTTGCGAGGGTCGATGGAAAGCAGTACTTTTTCCGCGTCCAGATGGCGCGGCAGGGGCAGTTGCACCAAAATCCCGTGTACGCTTGTATCCGCATTCAACTCCGCAACCACGGAAAGCAGTTCTTCCTCCTTCGTATCCTCCGGCAGTTCAATCACGGTGGAAGCAATGCCGATTTCTTCACAGGCGCGCTGTTTGTTGCGCACATAAACCTTGGAGGCGGGGTTCTCCCCCACGATAATCACCGCAAGCCCCGGCGCAAAGCCGTTTGCCGCGCGGAATTCGGCAACCTTCTTTGTCAGTTCTCCGCGGATCTCGCCCGCAATCTGTTTCCCGTCAATCCGTTTTGCCATTGCCGTCCCCCCCGTTTTTCTGTTCCGGCTCCGTTTTGGCAGAGCCCTTTTCTGTCCGCTTGCCGATGCCGCGCAGTTTTTCGTAAACAGGAGCGTACTCCGCCTTTGCCGCCTCTGCGCGGTTGGCGCGGATCAGGAAGTAGACGAGCAGTGCCGTGCAGATCACAAAGCAAAGGAATCCCACGACCTGCGAAATGCGGAACACGCCGATATACAGGCTGTCGGTGCGAAGCCCCTCAATGAACATCCGCCCGAAGCCGTACCATGCGAGATACTCCAGCGTGACCTGCCCGTTGAATTTTTTCTTTTTGTAAAATACGTTAATCAGGATAAACCCGATCAGGTTCCACACCGACTCATAAAGAAACGTGGGGTGGTAGTAGGTAAACCGCCCGTTGGAGCCCATCAACCCCATGCGGAAGAAGAAGTTTTCGGAGACCTCAAGCCCGTGGCACTCCCCGTTGACGAAGTTGCCCCATCTGCCGATGATCTGCCCCAACATCACGCCGGGGGAAACCATATCAAACACGCGGAAAATGCGGTCTTTGTCAAACTTTTTCCATTTGCTGACGATAAACAGACCCAGCGCGCCGCCGATGATGGCGCCGTAGATGGCGATGCCGCCCTCCCAGATGGCAATCACATCGTAAAAGCTGTGATAAATACCGTCTTTGATGGTGGTCAGCACATAGTAGGTGCGTGCACCCACAATAGCAAGCGCCACGGTGACCAGGGTGTAGTCAATCAGGTCATCGGCGCTGATCCCCTCGTATTTGGAGCGATAGAGCGCATAAAGGAACGCACACACAATCCCCAGTGTGAGAATAATGCCGTACCAGCGCACCTCAAGCCCCCCGAAAATCGGCAGGGTGAACGCCACCTTGTTGATGGTAAATTCCCCGATCCCGAAACCGGGGAAACTCATCGTTGTACTCATAGTTATTCCTCCTTTTCCTCTTCAGGATAGACAACGGAAAGCGTGAAACGCTCCGACAGGAACGCCTCGCGGAACAGATTTTCCACATAGGCGAAATCAAGGTCCTGCAAAACTTTGGTGTATTCAAAAATTTCCGCGCCCTCCAGCGTGAAGCACAGCAGTGTTTCGGCAATTTCCTCCGTGGAGTCAAAGCCCTTGATATATTCCGCGTACTCTACGCGGCGGCAACGCTCAAATTCCGCAGGAGAAAGCCCTGTTTCCCGCTTTTTCTCAAAATAAGCGAGAATTTTTTCAAACACCCGTTCCGGGTCGTCCGCCTCGCCGAAAAGCCGCAGGTACGAAAAGCCCTCGGTCAGGGCGTAATCTGCGGTGAAATCCGCGCCGATCTCACCGCTGCCGAACAGTTCGTTAAACAGTTCCCCCGATTGTGAAAACAGCATTTCGGAAAGAACTGCAAAGCCCGCGTCTCGTTTCGTGCGCTCCGTGGCGCAAAGGCGATAGCCCTCGTCCTTCATCCCGATACAAAACGCCGGTTTTGCCACCTGACCGCGAATCTTTGCCACACGCGTCAACGCGGCGGCGCTTTCCTTTACGATACCCCGCGGCGGGCGCGGCGCGCCGGGGGTGGGCGGCAATTCTTTCTCGGCGATTTTTGCCACCGTCTCCGGTGTGATATTACCGCACACCACCAAGGTCAGGTTAGCGGGGGTGTAATAGGTGCGGTAAGCGTTGTACAGCACGTCCGGCGTGATTTCCTCAATAGAGGCAAGCGACCCGCAGATCTCGTCCTTTACCGGGTGCGAAGCATACAGCCCGCGTAACATCTGATAATAAGCGCGGTTATAGGGGTTGTCCCCGGTCTGGCGGATTTCCTCGCCGATGATACCCCGCTCCCTTGCCACCGATTCCTCGGTGAAATACGGGTGGGTGACAAAGCGGATCAGTTCGGTCAGCGCCTCCTCCACCCGCTCGGTAGCGGAAAACAGATACACCGTGCGCGTGGCGGCGGTATATGCGTTTGCATCCGCCCCCAGCGCGGAGAATTTTTCAAAAGAATCGCTCCCGTCCTCGTTGGAAAACAGCTTATGCTCCAAAAAGTGCGCCACGCCCGCGGGGTATTTCTCCCCGTCGGCGCCGGTTCTGTCCACGGAACCGAAATCCGTGGCAAGCAGGGCGTAGGTAGTGGTCATCTTTTTGGGAAACACGTAAATTTTCATCCCGGATGGGTGGCGGTAAAAATGATAGGTCTCGTTCAGCAGATCGCTGTGAAACACGGAAAATTTGCTCATTCTTCCTCCTCCCCGCCGGGTTTGGTGCCCTCCACGAAACTGACTGCGCCAAGGGTAAAGCACTGTGCCGCCGCCACCACTTCCGCCTTGGTGACCGCGGCAAGGCGCCGGCGCCACTCTGACGGCGTGCAGAACGTGCCGGAGAGCGTGCGTTTGACGTAAAAATCCGCCAAGGAGACAGGGCTGTCATAAATCTGACGGTAAATAAAGGAAAGCGACTGACGCGCCGCCTCAAACTCGGTATCGCTGATTTCCCCGCGGCAAATAGCCTCATACTGCGCCAGCATGGATTCCTCCGCCACGGCGCGTTTTTCCGCCGCAATTCCGGCGCCCGCCAGCAAAAGCCCTTTATAAATATCCAGCGTGGAAGAACACTGATAGCAAAGCCCCTTTTCCTCCCGCACCCGCAAAAAGAGTTTGGAGGCAGGCGAGCCGCCGAAAATCTCATTCAGATACAGCGCGGCAGGGGCAAGCGGATGGGAAAGCGACAACTCACCGCGAAACCCCAGCACCAGGCGGCTTTGCGCCACCGGCATGCGGATCGCCGCAGTGCGTGGCTCCCCTTCTGGGGTTGCCAGCTTTGCCGAAAACGGCACGGGCGATGCCCGGAACGAAAATGCCGCAGAAAGCAGGTTTGCCACGGTTTCGCCATCCGTGTTGCCGATGTAGAAAAAGAGCGGGCAGATCTCGTTTTTTGCCGCCGTAAAGCGTGCGGCAAGCGTTTTTGCCGTCATCGCCTGCAAAGAATCCAGCGCCGCCGGAAGATTCTCCGTGCACCCCTCGCCGGGGCACAGAAGTTCCATACAGTTTTGCGTGGCGGCAACGCGCGGATTTTTGAGCATGGAACGGATTCCGTCGCCCATCATGCGCTTGGTGAGTTCCACCGCCTCGTCCGGATAAACGCCGTTTTCCAAATAGGGAGAGCGCAACATTTCGGAAAGCAGAGACACGACATCCGGCAAAAGCCCGCCGGGCGTGCCCACATACCGCTCCCCCAAAAACTCCGCCGTAATCCCCAACATCTGCATATCGCCGAACGTGCGGTTACGAAGCGAGACCAGCGTGGAATACAGGTCGTCGCACCGAAGGCTCAGCGCCTGACGGGAGGGATAATTTTCGGTGCCGTGCTGAGAGAGTGACAGCACCGCCGCGTTCTGCTGATTGGAAATCGTTTCGGAGGGAAAAAGATAAGTAAGCCCCAGCAGCTCGCATTTGAATTGATCCGTCGAAAGGCAGATCAGTTTTGCACCGCTTGCGGTGTTCAGTATTTTCGGGGTCATTGCTTTTCTCCTTTCTCCGATAATATCTTATTGTACCGCAAAAGAGGGAGAAATGCAAGTACTTCACAAAAAAATCACTTTCCCGCCCGACAGGCTGAAAAAAGCAATGCCGAAACCGCTAAATCCGGCTGGGATTTGCAGTTTCGGCAAAATCTGTTCTTTTAAAAATTAACCAATGTTCTTTTCAATTTCGTCCGCAGCAGCGGCAAGCGGATTCTCCCGGATGGATTCAATCTTTCCTGCGTCCACCAAGGCGGCATATTCCGGGTCCATCGGCACGCGCGCCAACACCGGATAGCCGAACTCGGCGGCGATCTTTTCAATATGACTTTCACCGAAAATACGGATTTCCTTTCCGCAATCCGGGCATTTGACATAACTCATATTCTCCACCAGACCCAGCACCGGGATGCTCATCAGATCCGCCATATGCGCCGCCTTGCTGACAATCATGGAGACCAGTTCCTGCGGGCTGCTGACAATCACCACGCCGTCCAGTTTGACCGACTGGAAAATGGTCAGCGGCACGTCGCCGGTGCCGGGAGGACAATCGATGATAAGGTAGTCCACGTCATCCCAAATGACATCGGTGTAAAACTGTTTGACGGTGCCGGCAATCACGGGGCCGCGCCAGACCACGGGGCTGGATTCGTCCGGCAGGAGGAGGTTCAGGGACATCAGGTCAATGCCGCCCGCCGTTCTCGCCGGAATCAGCCCGGTTTCATCCCCTACCACGCCGGGGTTTACGCCAAACGCTTTCGGGATGGAGGGACCGGTGACGTCCGCGTCCATAATTCCTACGTGATAGCCCTTATTTGCCAACGCCACCGCAAGCAGTGAGGACACAAAGGATTTGCCGACCCCGCCCTTGCCGCTGATGACACCGATGATGTGCCCGATCCTGCTTTTCGGGTGCGGCGTTTCAAACTGCGGCGCCTGTCTTGAAGCGCAGTTCTCCCCGCAACTGGAGCAATCGTGTGTGCAATTTTCTTCTGCCATGATTCTTCTCGCTTTCCACAAATACCGGGGAAAAAATCCCCTTTTCCTCTATTATACCTCTCCCGCGCGGAAAATCAAGCGTTTTCCGAGATTGCTTTGCCGCGAATTCCGCACAAAAGGCTTGTTATTTGGCGTTTCCTGTGTTAAAATGGCTTTATTACGAAAAAGAAAGGCTTTACCATGCGAAAACTGTTGCGTTTTCTGAAACCCTACCGGGCAGAATCGGTATTAGGGCCGCTTTTCAAAATGTTGGAAGCGTTGTTTGAATTATTTATCCCGCTGGTGGTCGCCGATATTGTGGATGTCGGCATCAAAAACGGGGACAGCGCCTATATCTGGCAGCGATGCGGAGTGATGATCCTTTTGGGGGTTATCGGGCTGATCTGCTCCATCACCGCCCAATACTTCTCCGCCAAAGCCGCGGTCGGCATGGCAACAGGTCTTCGGCGGGCATTGTTTGCCAAAATCGGGCGGTTGTCGTTTTCCAACACCGACCGTTTCGGCACTTCCACCCTGCTCTCCCGCTCCACGGCGGACGTGAACCAGATTCAATCCACGGTCAATATGGTGCTGCGCCTTTTCCTGCGCTCCCCCTTTATCGTGTTCGGTGCGATGATCATGTCTTTCACGGTCTCGCCGCGCGCCGCCGTGACCTTTACCGTCACCATCCCCGCCCTTTTCGTGGTGGTGTTCGGCGTGATGCTGATCAGTATCCCGATGTTCCGCCGCGTACAGGCAAAGCTGGATCGCGTACTGTGCCTCACGCGCGAAAACCTTTCCGGCACGCGTGTGGTGCGAGCGTTTGCCCGCGAACAAGATTCCTATGACGAGTTCCGCGCCACGAACCGGGAGCTGACGAAATTACAGAAGTTTACCGGGCGTTTTTCGGCATTGCTGAACCCCGTGACCTATGTGATTATCAACTTTTCGATTCTGATGATCATCTGGAAAGGCGGGGTGGAGGTCAACCTCGGAAACCTGCAACAGGGGCAGGTTATCGCGCTTTACAACTATATGTCGCAGATTCTGGTGGATCTGATCAAAATGGCGAACTTTATCATCCTGATCACCAAAGCCTGCGCCTGTGCCACCCGCGTCAACGAGGTGCTGGACACGCCGGACGGCATGCCTGCCGGCTCCGGCGCCCGCGGGAACACCGACGGCGCGCGCGGCACGGTGGAATTCCGTGATGTTTCGCTTTCCTATTTCAAAGACAGCGACACGGCGCTTTCCCACATTTCACTGCTTGCCAAAAGCGGCGAGGTAATCGGGGTGATCGGCGGCACCGGCTCCGGCAAGAGTTCGCTGGTCAATCTGATCCCGCGCCTGTATGACGTCACCGAGGGTGCGGTGCTGGTGGACGGCACCGACGTGCGCGACTTTGCAACGCCGGAAGAACTGCGCCTCAAAATCGGCATGGTGCCGCAGAAAGCGGAGCTGTTTGCCGGCACCATCCGCGAGAACCTGCGCTTCGGCAAAAAGGACGCCACGGACGAGGAGATGTACGCGGCGCTGGACGCCGCGGTGGCGGGCGAATTTGTGCGTTCCAAGCCCGGCGGGCTGGATTTCAGACTGGAACAGGCAGGGCGCAACCTCTCCGGCGGGCAGAAGCAACGCCTGACCATCGCGCGGGCGCTGGTGCGGCAACCGGAAATTCTGATATTGGACGACAGCGCGTCGGCACTGGACTACGCCACGGACGCGGCGCTTCGCGCCTCCATCAAAGCGCTCCCCTATCACCCCACGGTCTTTATCGTTTCGCAACGCACGGCTTCGCTCTCCGGCGCGGATAAGATTCTGGTATTGGAAGACGGCGCGGCGGTAGGTCTTGGCACGCATGAAGAATTGCTTGCCGCCTGCCCGGTTTACAAGGAAATTTATGAGTCGCAATTCGGCACCAAGGAGGTGGGCGCATGAGCAAGCAGAAAAAGAACGTCAAACGCGCGCCCAAGGGCACGTTGCGGCGGGTGTTCTCTTACCTCCGCGGGTATCGCTTTTATCTGATTGCCTCGCTGATTCTCTCGGCGCTGACCGTTGCGCTGACGCTGTGGCTGCCGGTGCTGCTTGGCAACGCCATTGACCATATCATCGCGCCGGGGCGGGTGGATTTTGACGTCATCAAAGGGATTTTCTTCAAAGCCGCCATTGCTATCTGTGCCACGGCGCTGCTGACCTGGCTGATGAACGTTTGCAACAACAAAATGACCTTTGGCATTGTGCGCAATATCCGCAATGACGCATTCCGGCATTTGCAGGAGGTGCCCGTTTCTTATCTCGACACCCACCCCGCGGGCGATCTTGTCAGCCGCGTGATCGCGGATGTGGATCAGTTTTCGGACGGACTGTTGCTCGGCTTTACCCAACTGTTCAGCGGAGTGCTGACCATCTTCGGCACACTGATCTTTATGCTGCGTATTCACCCCGGCATCACGCTGGTGGTGGTGCTGGTGACGCCGGTCTCGCTGTTTGTGGCGGCGTTTATCGCCGGGCGCACTTATAAGATGTTCCGCCTGCAAAACGAAATCAAAGGCGAGGAGACCGCCCTGATGGAAGAAGCCATCGGTCAGCATAAGGTGTTGGCAACGTTTTCCCAAGAAGAAGAATTTCTTGCCCGGTTTGATGTGCAGAACAGGAAACTGCAGGGCGCTTCCCTTCGCGCCACGTTCTTCTCCTCCATTACCAACCCCTCCACGCGCTTTGTCAACAGTCTGGTTTACACCGGCGTGGCGCTGTGCGGCGCGCTTGCCGTCATCCGCAGCGGCGGGGCGGCGCTGACGGTAGGTCAGCTATCCTGCTTCCTTTCTTACGCCAACCAGTACACCAAGCCCTTCAACGAAATTTCGGGCGTGATCACGGAACTGCAAAACGCGCTTTCCTGCGCGGCGCGGATTTTTGAGATTCTCGATGCACCCGCAGAGAAAAAAGATGCGGAAAATGCCGAGGTGCTGACCGCCCCCCGGGGTGCGGTGCGCTTTGATCATGTGGCGTTTTCCTATGTGCCGGAGCGCCCGCTGATCACGGATATGAACCTGGAAGTGGCGCCCGGTCAGCGGGTGGCAATCGTAGGTCCCACCGGGTGCGGCAAAACCACGGTGATCAATCTGCTGATGCGCTTTTACGACGTGCAGGGCGGTTCCGTTTCCGTGGACGGCACCGACATCCGGGACATCACGAGAAAGAGCCTGCGGGAGTCCATTGGGATGGTGTTGCAGGAAACCTGGCTGAAATCCGGTACCATCCGCGAAAATATTGCGTTCGGCAAGCCCGGCGCCACAGATGACGAAATTATTGCCGCGGCAAAAGCGGCGCACGCGCATAGTTTCATCCGGCGACTGCCCGCGGGATATGATACCAGAATCGGGGAGGACGGCGGCGCCCTCTCACAGGGGCAGAAGCAGTTGCTTTGCATTGCCCGCCTGATGCTCTCCCCCCCTCCGATGCTGATCCTGGACGAAGCGACCTCCTCGATTGATACCCGCACCGAAATCAAGATTCAGAAAGCCTTTGCCACGCTGATGCAGGGGCGCACCTCCTTTGTGGTGGCGCACCGGCTTTCCACCATCCGCGAATCCGATGTGATTCTGGTGATGAGGGACGGCAACGTAATCGAGCAAGGTAACCACGAGACCCTGCTTGCGAGAAAAGGATTTTACTACAACCTTTACGAAAGCCAATTTGCAAAATAAATTTCACAAGGCGTGCCGCGACCCGGCACGCCTTGCTTTTTTTGTGCAATTTATAGAAAAAACTCCCGTTTTGCACAAAAGAGCCTTCAGAAGATTGACATCTGTAATGCAAAATATTAAAATATATTAGGCAATTTATAAATAAATTGAAGGAGGATTCCGATGGAAAAAGGCTATCAGCCCCCGGTGGCGCAGTTGCTCTATCTATGCGCCGCAGACATTCTGACTGTATCACAGGAAGAAACCGATGACATCGCAGAAGACATTTTCTAATTTTAACACCTTAATACAAAGGAGAAAATCATGAGTAAAAGCACCTTGAAAAAAGTTCTGTTTGCGGCGCTGTTTGCGGCACTGCTGACGTGTTGCCTGGTTATCGGCATTGCGGCGGCGCCCACGGATGACGCTGCCGCCGTCAGCGACGGGTACGTTGCCCGCACCGGCGAAGCAGGCACCGACACTTACTACAAAACATTGACGGAAGCCATTGCCGCCGTGCCGGAAAACGGCACGGTCACCGTGATTGCGGATACCGCACTTGATGCTTCCCTGAATCTTACAAAAAGCGTAACGCTTGCAGGTAACGGCGTTATCAGCACATCTGCGGCAGGCGCACATACCATTGTCCTTGCCGGAAACGTGCATCTGACGGTCACCGGAAATGCGGAAATCAAGGCAACCGGCAGCAATGCCTCTGCCATTTACCAAAGCGCTTCCGCAAACACCGAGATTACCCTCTCCGGCAACGCGAAGGTGACCTCCAACTATTGGACGATCAATTACGATAAAAACACGGGCGACTATGCCTCTGTCAAGGTAACGATCTCCGACAACGCCGCCGTCACCGGAAAATACTGCGTCACGGTCAATACAAAATTCCTGTTGGATCTGACCGTAACGGGCGGCACCGTTTCCGCCACGACCAGTGACGCCGTTTATGTGGATTCCACCGCCACGGGCGGCACCACGAACATCAGCGTCACCGGCGGGGCGATTTCGGCAAAAGGCAATGGTATCATTGTCAAATCCAAGGACGGAAAAGCCAAGCTCGATCTGCTCGGCGGCAGTATCACCAGCACCGGCAACGCCGCGGTCTGGCTGAACCCCATCCAAAACAAAGAATTCGCGGACTGCGTGCTGACGGTTGACGGCGCAACCCTGACAGGCTTCAAATATGCCATCAGCTGTCAAGGATACAACGGAAAAGCAGTCACTGCCTATATGACGGTTCATGTGCGGCAGAGCAATCCCGAAAAACCGACGAATCTGTCTCTCACAAACACCGAGGCAACGGATGTCATGGCAATTTTCCGAATGGTGGACGGCTCTCAGGTGGACCTGAACATCTCGGGCGGCACCTTCCATGTGCCGGTCTTCATGCAGGGGCGGCTCGGGCTTGTCGCGGTGCAGGCATCGCGCGACTCGACGCTGACCGCGTCCGACAGAAAGTATTATTCCATCGACGGCAATCTGAAGATCAACATCAGCGGCGGCAGCTTTGACGGCGGCATGATCTCGGCGTATCAGCAGCAGGTCAGCCATGCGCAGGTCGTCCGCGGCAACTTTGATGTGACGATCTCCGGAAAGCCGACCTTCAAGACGGGCACGATCCTCGACGCCACGG
>URMC01000046.1 GCA_900548735.1 uncultured Eubacteriales bacterium
CGACTATCTCGGCGCGACGGTGCAGATCATCCCCCACATCACCAATGAGATCAAAGAGCGCGTCTACGCCATGGCGGGCGACGACGTCGACGTCGTCATCAGCGAGATCGGCGGCACCGTCGGCGACATCGAAAGCCAGCCGTTTCTGGAGGCGGTGCGTCAGATCTCGCTGGAAGTAGGCAGAGAAAACAGCCTCTTTATTCACGTCACACTGGTGCCGTTCCTGCGCGGGTCGGACGAGCATAAGTCCAAACCCACCCAGCACTCGGTCAAGGAGTTGCGCGGGATGGGCATCAATCCCGGTATCATTATTCTGCGTTGTGACGAGCCGCTGGAGGAATCCATTTTCCGCAAAATTTCCATGTTCTGTAATGTCAAGCCGGACTGTGTGATCGAAAACCTGACCCTGCCAGTGCTCTACGAAGCGCCGATCATGCTGGAAAAGAGCCATTTCTCCGAAATCGTGTGCCGGGAACTGGGGATTGACGCGCATTGACCTGAGCGAATGGAACGAAATGCTGGAGCGCAATCACAACCGCGACAAAACGGTGCAGATCGCGCTGGTCGGCAAATATTTGCAACTGCATGACTCATATCTTTCCGTGGCGGAGGCACTGCGCCACGCGGGATACGTGCACGGGACCCATGTCAAAATCAAATGGGTGGATTCCGAGACCGTGACCAAAGAAAATGTGGAGGAGATTCTCTCCGATTGCAACGGCGTGGTCGTGCCGGGCGGCTTCGGCAACCGGGGGATTGAGGGCAAGATTGTGACAGCGGATTACTGCCGCACGCACAATCTGCCGTATCTTGGTATCTGCCTTGGCATGCAGATTGCCGTGATTGCCTTTGCCCGCGAAGTGCTTGGGTGGAAGGATGCCAATTCCGGCGAATTCAACCCGGATTCTACGCATAAAGTGATTGACTTTCTGCCCGATCAGAACGATGAAGTGGCAAAGGGCGGCACGCTCCGCCTCGGCGCATATCCTTGCACCGTGCGCACCGGCACGCAGATGTATCGTTGCTACGGTAAGACCGAAATTTCGGAACGGCACCGCCACCGCTATGAGTTCAACAACGAGTACCGCAAGGAACTGACCGACGCAGGGCTTGTGGTCAGCGGCACGTCTCCGGACGAATACATTGTGGAGACGGTGGAGATTCCGGAAAACGATTTCTATGTCGGCGTGCAGTTCCACCCCGAATTTAAGAGCCGCCCGAATAAAGCGCATCCCCTGTTTTTGGGTCTGGTCGGCTCCGCGCTGAAAAATCAGGAGAAAAAATAAAAAACGTCGGGGGGACTCAAAAAGAGCCCCCCCGACGTTTTCGGAGAAATATAAAAAATCCACTTGACAAACGCCGAAAGGTCTGCTATAATGCAGAAAACCGTTGAGGAAGAAAAGTAGACTTGCCCCTTTTTCGACAGAGAGCCGCAGGCGGTGGAATTGCGGTGGAAAATGCAAAGCCGAATGGGCTTCCGAGGGCGAACCGAAACGATCGGAGTAGGGGAGACGGAGGGGTTCTCCGTTATCAAAACCGGCATATTTTTTGTATGCGTAAGCGGGCGCATTGCGTCAAGCCGGGTGGCACCGCAGGATTTTCGTCCTGTCCCAGCAGATATTTTCTGCCGGGGCATTTTTTTTGCTTTTTGCTCCGACGGATTTCGGAAAGGAGAAAGCAATATGAAACATGGTGAAATCCCGTACAAGATCTTCCTTACGGAAAGCGAAATGCCGTCGGCATGGTATAATCTGCGTGCCGATATGAAGAAAAAGCCCGCTCCGCTGTTACACCCCGTCACGCATCTGCCGATGACGCAAAAAGATCTTTCGGCGGTGTTTTGCGAGGAGCTCGCAAAGCAGGAACTGGATGAGACCACTCCGTATATTCCGATTCCGACAGAGATCCGCGATTTCTATCGGATGTATCGCCCGTCACCTTTGGTGCGCGCCTATTGCCTGGAAGAAAAACTGAATACCCCGGCAAAGATTTACTACAAATTTGAGGGGAACAATACCAGCGGTTCTCATAAGCTCAATTCCGCTATTGCACAGGCATATTACGCCAAAAAGCAGGGGCTTGCAGGCGTGACCACCGAAACCGGTGCCGGGCAGTGGGGCACGGCGCTGTCCATGGCGTGCGCCTATTTCGGATTGGACTGCCGGGTGTTTATGGTGAAATGCTCCTATGAGCAAAAGCCTTTCCGCCGGGAGGTTATGCGCACTTACGGTGCCGATGTGACTCCGTCCCCGTCTGCACAGACGCAGGTCGGCAGAAAAATTCTTGCCGCACATCCGGATACGACCGGCAGTCTTGGGTGCGCCATTTCGGAAGCGGTGGAGACGGCGGCGCATACGCCGGGATACCGGTATGTGCTTGGCAGCGTGCTGAATCAGGTGATGCTGCATCAATCGGTGATCGGGCTGGAAGCCAAGGCGGCGCTTGACCGGTACGGCGTAAAGCCGGACGTAATCATCGGTTGCGCCGGGGGCGGATCCAATCTCGGCGGGTTGATTGCACCTTTTATGGGGCAAAAGCTGCGCAAAGAGGCGGATTATCGTTTCGTGGCAGTGGAACCCGCTTCCTGCCCCAGCCTGACGCGCGGCACATACGCCTATGATTATTGTGATACGGGTATGGTCTGCCCCCTGGCAAAAATGTATACGTTGGGCAGTGGTTTCATTCCTGCCGCCAACCATGCCGGCGGGCTTCGTTATCACGGAATGAGCACTACGCTTTCCGAGTTGTATGACGAGGGGCTGATGGAGGCGGTTTCCGTGCGGCAGACAGACGTTTTCGAGGCGGCAGAGCAATTTGCCCGTGTGGAGGGGATTCTGCCGGCGCCCGAAAGTGCACATGCCATCCGTGTAGCGATGGACGAAGCGCTGAAGTGTCGGGAAACCGGGGAAGAAAAGACGATTCTTTTCGGATTGACGGGCACCGGATATTTTGATATGTTGGCATATGAGCGGTTTCATGACGGCAAAATGACGGACTATATTCCCTCCGACAAAGAGCTTGCGGAATATCGGGAAAGCCTGCCAAAACTGTAACTCACTTTTTAATAAGCGTCCCCCTGTTTTACAGGGGGACGCTTATTATTTGATTTATCGGTCGAACTCCGGGTTGACCGCATAAAAGTTTTTGCTGTCCAGTTGATCCTGGGCGATACGCAGCGCGTCGCCAAAGCGCTGATAGTGCACGATTTCGCGCTCCCGCAGGAATTTGATAGGGTCGCGCACGTCCGGGTCGTCGCAAAGGCGCAGAATGTTATCATAAGTCGTGCGTGCCTTTTGCTCTGCGGCAAGGTCTTCGTTCAGATCGGTGATCAGGTCGCCCTTTACGCCCACGTATTTCATATCAAACGGTACACCGGAGGCGGCAATCGGGTATACGCCGGTGGTGTGATCTACAAAATAGGTGGCAAACGGAGAGGTTTCAATCTCCTCCGGCGAGAGATTGCGCGTCAGCTGATACAGGATTGCCGCCACAATCTCCAGGTGAGCCAGTTCCTCGGTTCCTACGTCGGTTAAGATCCCCGTGACCTTGGAAAAAGGGCAGGAGTAGCGCTGGTGCAGATAGCGCAGGGAGGCGCCGAGTTCTCCGTCAGGACCCCCTAACTGCGAAATGATGATCTGCGCGGTGCGCGGATTGGGATTTTTGATTTTGACGGGATATTGCAGTTTTTTGTCATAGATCCACATAAACGCCCCTCCTTAGTTTGCGTCGGGTTCCCACGGCCAGGGACCCTCGTTCCAGCGGAATCGGTTTGCGGTGCCTTCCGTTGCACGAAGCGGCGGGCACCCGGCACTTTCCATCAGGGTAACCAGTTCTTCCCGATCTGTGTTCAGCTTTCGGAAATATGCCAGCGCCCGTGTGTCGTCCGGGTAGGCGTCCAGGTACAAAAGCGTGTCAACCATCGAAAAGTCGATTGCCTGCAAACGCAATTTCAACTCCCGGCAGTTTACGGTCGGTTGCGGGCGCGTTCCGGCGGCGCGGGAGGGGAAGCGGAAGACCCGGTTCATACGTTGCCTCCTTTCGCTACGCTCATACCGTGAAACGGCAGGTTCAGATCGTGGAAGATTGTGCCCGTGTGCAGGGCGCTTTCCGGGTCATAGATGTTGCCAAAGGTCTGCATGGGCGTGTAGACCATCGCATGCGGGAACGTGCAACGCCCGAAAACGGCGCGCGCATCACATTCCTGCATCGCGGTATTTTCTCCCTGCTGGCGCGAGGGCTCTGTGTTTGTCATGCTGTCCGGATACATAAAAACCACCTTTCCAAGTTGATGTGCCGCAAGCGGCGCGGAAGCGTACTTCCATATTCAGCATATGAGCGATGGGTCGGATTTTGTTCTTTTTTGGCGAAATCCGGTGGAAATGAAAATTCCTGCCCGTAAAATTTCAAAAGCCGCTTGAAAGAAATACCGCTTTGTGCTATAATAATATAAATATTTCAATACCGGGTCATCCCGGAAAAAGAGGCGGAAAATGAAACACACAGACATCCGGGAGATTTTTGCCGATCCCGCGGCACTTGAGGGCAAAAGCGTTACGGTTTGCGGCTGGGTACGCACCGCGCGCGATTCCAAAAACATTTCGTTTATCGAACTGAATGACGGCACGGCGTTCCGCAACCTGCAACTGGTGCTGGATAAAACAAAATTGACAGAGGACGCCTATAAAGACGTGATGGTGGTTGGCGCTTCGCTGACGGCGAACGGCAAATTGGTACTCTCGGAGCGCAACGGCTGCGAGTTGGAGGTTGAGGAAATCAAACTGCTTGGCGGTTGCCCTGCGGATTATCCATTGCAGAAAAAGGGTCATTCGTTGGAGTTTTTACGCACTATCCCGCATCTGCGCCCCCGCACGCGCCTGTTTGAGGCGGTGTTTGCCGTGCGTGACCAACTTTCCCAGGCTGTGCATCAGTATTTCCATTCCCACGGCTATCGCTATGTGCATGCGCCGATTATCACCGGCAGTGACTGCGAGGGCGCGGGTGAGATGTTCCGCGTAACGACAAGAGCATGGAATGAAAAATGCGCCACAGAAGAAGAGTATTATGCCGGCGATTTCTTCGGCAAAAAGGCAGGGCTGACGGTTTCCGCCCAGTTGGAGGGCGAAATGGCGGCGATGGGTCTTGGCAGAATTTATACCTTTGGACCTACCTTCCGTGCGGAGCACAGCAATACCACGCGCCATGCGGCGGAGTTCTGGCAGATTGAGCCGGAGGTTTGCTTTGCCGACATCAACGATATTATTGAAATCGCGGAGGACTTTATCAAGTCCATCATTCGCAACGTGATGGAAAACTGCCCGGACGAATTGGCGTTCTGCAACCAGTGGGTGGAGAAAGGGCTGATTGACAAGCTGAACCATGTGCTGAACAGCGAGTTCGGCAAGGTGACCTATACCGAAGCAGTGGAAATTCTGAAGAAATCCGGTAAAGAATTCAAATATCCCGTAGAGTGGGGCAGTGACCTGCAAACCGAGCACGAAAAGTACCTGACCGAAGAGCATTTCGGCAAGCCCCTTTTCGTGGTGGACTACCCGGCGGATATCAAGGCGTTTTATATGAAACGGAATCCGGACGGTAAAACCGTTGCGGCAACCGATCTTTTGGTGCCCGGCATCGGTGAGATCATCGGGTGCAGCGAACGTGAGGCAGACCTGGAAAAGCTGAAAGAGGCGATGACGGTGCGCAATATGCCGCTTGACGCCTATGAACAGTATCTGGACACCAGAAAATACGGCAGTGTACCGCACAGCGGTTTCGGGCTTGGTTTTGACCGGATGTTGATGTATGTAACCGGCATTTCCAATATCCGGGATACGCTCCTGTTCCCCCGCACGGTAGGCGCGCTTTAATCACCATCAAAAAAAGCACCCGTTCCGGGTGCTTTTTTGATTGTCTGTGCTTGTTTGCAGACAATTTTGCGGTGATATTTGAAGCATAAATCGCGTCCCAAAGGCTCCCTTGTGTAAAGGGAGCTGGCGCGACAGCGCCTGAGGAATTGTAAAAGCGCGGAGGTTGCAGAGTAGAAAAAGAAGATAGTTTCTGTCAGGTACAATCCCTCCGTCACGCTACGCGTGCCACCTCCCTTTACACAAGGGAGGCTTTTATTTACCCCCTATACGGTGCGCAAAACAGAGGATTACTTCTTCCTTTTCGGCAGGTTCTCTGCAATCAGACAGTTGATACGTTCCCGTAAGTCGTCCGGGAAAGCGGGATCTTTGGGGTAATGTTTGAAATCCACGGGGCAAAGGCGCTCAATTTCCCTGATTACGCGCTCCCGTCCCACGTATTTTTCCGCCAGCGCCATGGCGCGCATATCGGCAAGCCCCATATAGAAGTGTGCCTCCCGGATAGAGTGCAGCGGGGTGCCGTCCCTGCCCGGGTAAACCGAAAAGGTATCGCCTGCCGGTGCAAAATAGTCCCCGTCTGTGATGAGAAACGGGTCAATTTCGCCTTTGGAATACTGCGTATAATAAAAGTTATAGCCCCAGTGCAGGAATCCGGTCACGCCTGCTTTGTACATCTGCGCGCCAAGAATTCGTGTGCGGTGCCCCGGCATGGCAACAAATCGGTTGGAAACATCCTTACCCTGCGAACAGCAATAGTAGACCCAAAGGTCAGGCACACCCTTTTCCACAAACTCATCGGCGTGATTGATAGACGGAATCGGGGAGGAGACCAGCCCTTGTTCATAATATTCGATATGAGAGAGCGCGTCGCGCACCGGGTGGTCGCAAATGAGGTCGTATACGGTTTCTTTTGCCGCACGGAAAAAGTCGTAATGTTTGCTGTTCGGCTCATCGGAAATATGAAAGAAATAGTGCCCGCGATAGCCGAACTCATCCAGCTTTTCTTTTAATTGGGGCAGGAGCGTGCGCAGAAAACGCACATATTCCGGTGAGGTGGCGTCGGTCTCCCAGCCGAAAATTTTCTGCTCTTTCCCGTTTACGGTTGCAACGATTTTCGGCGCGTGCTTTGCACCCCATTGGGTAAAGAGATGGGCAATTTCCAATTCCTTGATCCCACAGCGCTTAGCCATCCGGCAAAAGCGTTTCAGTCGGTCAAAACCAAACGTATAGTTGCCGTTTTCCAGCGTAATATCCACCAACTGAACCGTCGGGCGCTCGCCGCCGACCGCCGTGTCCAGCGGTGGGGTAAACACCGGGGTCAACAGCACGTTGATACCGCTGTGCACGGCGCTTTTGACAAAGGCTTCGGTCAGTTGCCAGTGGCGGGGGGAGAAAATTTTCACACCGTAAACGCTGGCAATACAATCCAAGTACAGCCATTGGGTATAAAGCAGGGTTTGCGGCGGCAGGCACGCGTCGATAATTTTCAGCGTCGCCGTGACGGTTTCAATTTCTTCATCCTCATTGAAAATGTGAAAAACGATCGGAAAAGTGCCGGGTTTTGCGGTTTTCGGCACTTCCAGTTCCAACAGCATCTGTGCGGTTTGCCCGCCGCAGAGCGTCCAGTTTCCGGTGGGGCGCAGTAAGTCCGGATAGAGCCCCGGTTCGTGCCCCAGGTAATCTTCGTCAAAATCAGCCGGATAGTGCGGCAGGCGCACCGAAACCTGTTCCACGGAGAAGATTTGCAAAGGCAAGCCCGCTGCTTCCGCGGTGACCCGCAGGCGCAGGTGGCGGAGAGACTTGTCTTTCGGCGTGCCGACCAAAGAAAGGTAAACCCGGTCGCCTTTCAGGGCACTGAGGGTCCCTATCTCCGGGAACATTTCCGGCGTGTCGGTCAGACGTGCTTTGGTCATGCCGGAGGTGATCCGGCAGGTTATCCATTCGTTCATTTCGCACCTCGCAGTTTTATTCAAATTCATTATACACCAAGGTTGAGGGAAAGTAAATATAAATTCGGACACATTGGCTTAGAGAAAGGACACTTTTTCGGATTGACAGAAAAGGCGGGGCGCGTTATAATGAAAGAAAAACGGGAGGCAATCACCATCTATGAAAAAAGTGCTGTACCGCATTCGTCAGTATATCCTGAGCCGTTTTTTACACCTGACCGAACACAAAACGGCGCACATTGAGGAGGGGGCAGGTTCCGTCAATCGCATCCCTTCGCTCCTGGAAAATGAAGGGGCAAAAAGCGTGTTGCTGGTAACCACTCCGGGCACCATACGCCGGGGGATGTTATGCGAAATGCAGGAGTTGGCGGCAAAAAAGGGAATTGCTTTTACCGTGTTTACCGAGGTGCCGAACGACCCGGATATTGCCAGCGTAGAGGCGGGGCGCGCAAAATATTCGGAAAATGACTGCCGGGCGATTGTAGCGGTTGGCGGCGGATCGGTGTTGGATTGCGCCAAAATGATCGGCGCACGGGTCGCCCGCCCGCGACGCACCGTGGCGCAGATGCGCGGTACTCTGAAAGTAGGCAGAAAATTACCGTTTCTGATTGCCGTTCCCACCACCGCCGGTACCGGCTCGGAAGTGACCGCCGCCGCAGTAATCACAGAGATTAAAAACGGCGTCCATGACAAATATCCGGTCAGCGACCTGCACCTGATACCCCGTGTGGCAGTGTTGGACGCGACGCTGACCCGCACGCTCCCCCCGTCCCTGACCGCCGCTACCGGTATGGACGCCCTGACCCACGCCGTGGAGGCATACACCAATCTTTTTGCTTCAAAATACGTGCAAAACACAGCGCGTGAGGCGGTATATACGATTTTTCAGACCTTGCCGCGCGCAGTGGAAAACGGGGAAGATCTGGAAGCCCGTGGGAAAATGCTGCACGCCTCCATGCAGGCGGGTATTGCGTTTACCAATAATTTTGTAGGCTATGTTCACGCACTGGCGCATGCCATCGGCGGGCTTTACGGCGTGCCGCACGGCAAAGCAAACGCGGTGCTGCTGCCTGCTGTTTTTGACGAGTTTGGCAAGAGTGCTTACAAAAAACTGTCGCAACTTGCCGCCGTAATCGGGGTAGAAAAAGCGACCGAACAAGAAAGCGCCGCGGCATTTCTTGCTGCCGTGCGAGAGTTGCGCGAAACCGTGAAGATGCCGGAGAATTTTCCGGAACTCCGCCCGGCGGATTATGATCAACTGATCAACCATGCGATGAAGGAAGCCAATCCGATGTACCCGGTTCCGGAGATTTGGGGGAGGGAATCTTTTCTGCGCGTTCTCCGCGCCGTCACCCCGAAAAATTAAAACGAAAAAGCACGGCACCCACAACGCGGGGCACCGTGCTTTTTCGTAAAACTCAATACATATAGGGGGATTTTCGTAAAACATCAGGTGAAATAGCCGTTTTTCCGAGCGTGGTAATCACCATCACGCAGTCCGTGCCGGCAAGCCCGAAGCCGCTCTTTCCGGCAAGCCCGATCACGTCACCCTCCGCGATGATGTCGCCTTCCGCGACGCGGATCTCGGAAAGCCCGCAATACCAGGTGGCAAGCCCGCAACCGTGGTCGAGGATAACGTATTTCCCGAGCAAAGCATGCTCTCCGGTTTCCCGCACGGTACCGGAGGCTGCGGCACCGATGTTGCGGATGCCGGAATAAAGCTCAAACGGTAATACGGTCGGGTCGCCCCCGCCGACGGTGAGCCTGTCACCGTATCCGAATACGCGTGTGGCACCGTCCTCCCGCAGATCGGCAAAACGACGGTTGGGGGTGATGCCGTTATCCGTTGTGTCCGGCGTTTTTTCCGTAATCAGCGCTCCGAGACCGTTCAGAAGCCCGTTGAGGTCTCCCCGCAGTTCGCTTTGTTTTTTGGAAAGATTGGCGGTTTTTGCCGCTTTTATGGTCAGATTCAGGGTTTCGCTGATGGTACCGTAGGTCACCGAAATCATTTTGTTGCCCGCACTGCCGGCGGGAATTGCCACATATACCAGCTCATTCCGGCGGAAAATCACCGGGGTGCCGACGGAGGGGAAAACGTTGACCATCAATTTCTCGGCGTTCTTTACGTTTTCGCAGACAAACAGCAGATACCCGCCCGCCACGTAGTCCTTGTTGACCATATCGAACTTTGCGGCTTCCACCACATTCATGCGGAAACGATAAACCACAGAGCCGTAATATGCATTGAAAATACTTTGCTCATAGATTGCGGTAATTTCCACATCCAGCACGTCCCGTTCGCTGAGCTGGGGCAGGGAGATTGTTCCGATATTTTCATAGGTATGCGTTGTGCCGTTCTGCGTTACGGTGATGGTGTAATTACTGGGGGGCAGGGAAAAGGTGAAACCGATGTCATTTGCAATCGGATAAACTTTGGTGTCGGCGGCGGTTTCGATCCCGGTGCGTCTGGTATATTCTCTGTTTTGGTTGCGGTAGAACCACTCGATTTCCGACGGAATGATCTCATCCGTGGCGGCGGTGGTCAGCACCGGCGGCGCGGACTGCGGATAAAGCTCATAAGCAAAGGCGCTGTTGAGAAAAAGCGAGGCGTCTTTGACAGCCGCGCGGTAGCAGTTTCCGCTGGTGTCTTCAAAATAAAGGTCGCAAACATCGGTTGCACAATAAAAGCGGTAGATTTCGGAGCCGGAGTCCGCAACCAGCGTCAGTGTGTAGGATTTTTCAAAATCCGGCGGGATCGCCGAAACGTGCTCCCCGTTTTCAATCAGCGGGCCGAGAATGGAAAACAGCTCCGCCCCGCCGGAGCCCTCTTCGTTGGGGCTGTATTCGGCAGAATTTCCGGAGGGTCCCTCTAAGATGGCTGCGGTATATTGCGTGCTTTTTCTGTTTGCCGGGTTGTCTTTGTGAATCAGATAATCCGATATGGCAATGTAGGAGGGAATCAGCAGGGCAAGAATCACGGCAAGCCAGATCAGCCCTCGCAGAATCAACGGGCGTGACAGCATTTTTTGCGGTGGTTGCTCTTTGGGGTGAGCCTTTTTGGCAGGTGCCGGCGCGCTGACTGTTTTCATCTCTGACTCCTTTCCGCCCGTGCGGGCTTTCTGTATTATACCTTTTCATTATAACACATCTTTTCCGGTTTGTACAGCCCCGACGAAAAAAAGGGGCGTACGCCCCTTTTTATCCGTTTGTATAGCTCAGCCCGTAGCTTTTCACGCATTGCTCTGCATATGATCCGGCAGGGCAGACAACCCGGATGCGCTCGCAACCGTCAAACGCGCCGTAGCCGATTGTCGTGATGCTGGCGGGGAGAGAAAGCTCCACCAACTGCCTGCAGTCATAAAATGCAAACCAGCCGACACTCAGAATTCCCTCTGGTAAGGTCAGCGCGGTGAATCCGGCACCTTCAAACGCGCGGTCATCAATTCCGCGCACGGGATAGCCGTCCAGTGTGGCGGGGAGCGAAACAATGCTGGCATTCCCTTCATAGCCTGTCACAAACGCATTGCCGTTTTCCACTCTGTAATGGAAAATCGATTTTTCAACGCCGTTATCGCTTTTCCCGGGCGGATCTTCTTTGTTTTCGTTTTGCTTTTTGATGTCGTCGATGTACTGTTGTTCTCTCATGGCGGCAAGTTCTGCTTCCAGCTCCGCGATGCGGGCAAGGTACGTGGATATGTCGGGCTCCGTGGTAGCGGGCGGCTCTGTATTCTGACCGTTTTCCGCGGCGCACCCGTTCAAAAGTAAAAACAAGGCAAGAATCAGGCAAAAAAAGCAAATGCGGCGGGTATAACCTTTTTTCATATGGCTTGTCCTCCTTTCCGGTTTCAGTATAACGCATCCGAAACGCGAAAATTCACGGAATGGGGCGGGCAAAACAAAAAACATTTCGACAGGATTTGGGCAAATACTCTTGACACCGAGCAAAAAAATGTGTATACTTTACAAATGCGGGCCATTAGCTCAGTTGGTCAGAGCCACCGGCTCATAACCGGTTGGTCCAAGGTTCGAGCCCTTGATGGCCCACCAATTTTATAAAAGCCCACTGATCACTACCGGTCGGGGCTTTTATTGTTTGTCGGCTTGACAAACGGGACAGGGCACGCTATAATGAAAACATCATATAATAAAGGAGATTTTCTTTGAAAACACTTGGCAATGTTCTTTGGTTGATTTTCGGCGGAATATTCTGGTCTGTCGGACTGTTCCTTGGCGGGATCGTATCCTGCATTTCCATTATCGGGATTCCTGTCGGCTTACAGCAGTTCAAAATGGCAGGTTTTGTGTTGTGGCCGTTTGGCAAAACCGTGCGCTCTGTCAATCCGTCCGGCTTCAAGTCGGTGCTGAATGTGATTTGGGCAATCCTGTGCGGATGGGAGTATGCGTTGGGCTTTTGCCTGACGGGTCTTCTGCTGTGCATCACCATCATCGGCATTCCCTTTGGGAAACAGTATTTCAAAATGGCTGGCTTTATCCTGTTGCCCCTGGGCAGGGATTTCGTCGGCTGAAATAAAAACTACATTATTTTATAGGAGATTTGTTTGAAACCAAAACAATTTACTTCGGAGATTGTGTACTGACCGGGAGGTCGGCAAATACAGATGAAACCGCTTTGCGCTCCGCCCTTTCCTTTGGAATATCCGGAGGAAATGACCGCAAGAATGGGCGGGGAGGAGAGTTTGCGGTAGCACACGACACCGCGGGCAAGCGCCCCGCGGTGTTTTCTCAAAAAAGTCGGAAAATATTTGAAAATCCTCTTGACAACCGGGAAAAAAGATGATACAATAACAAAGCTGTCGAAAGAACAGCGGCGATTTTTAAGCGGTTTTGAAAAATACAAGTTTTTTTGAAAAACCTCTTGACAAGCAGTCTGCCTTTGTGGTATACTGGAAAAGTCGTCGCAAGAAAGCGATGGCGAGGCGGTCTTTGAAAATTGAACAACAAGAGATAAGTATGAAGCATAGTATGTGCGAAAGAAAATCTCGGCAATTCTGAAAGAGAATACAACTCTGAAAAATAGTAAAGAGCAATCAAGCTCGGAAAAATGATTTAATCTGTCGCAAGGCAGTTTAGATACCATGATTTCGAGAGTTTGATCCTGGCTCAGGATTAACGCTGGCGGCGTGCATAACACATTCAAGTCGAACGGACGAGAAGGGGCTTGCTCCTTCGAGTCAGTGGCGGACGGGTGAGTAACGCGTGAGCAACCTGCCCCTGTGTGGGGGATAACGACGGGAAACTGTCGCTAATACCGCATAAACAGGCAGCACCGCATGGTGCAACCTGCAAAGATTTATTGCACAGGGATGGGCTCGCGTCTGATTAGATAGTTGGTGAGGTAACGGCTCACCAAGTCGACGATCGGTAGCCGGACTGAGAGGTTGAACGGCCACATTGGGACTGAGACACGGCCCAGACTCCTACGGGAGGCA
>URMC01000047.1 GCA_900548735.1 uncultured Eubacteriales bacterium
GATATGCCGCCGGGGTGAAAAAGATGCCCCCACGGCGGATGGGCTTTGGTTTACCGGGTGCTCTCTCAAAAGAAAAAGAAGGACTATGGAATCTGATGACATCATAGAAAGAGTCTCTTTTTTTCTGCAAACTTCAAACTTTTACAATCCCTCAGGCGCTGCCGCGCCAGCTCCATTTACACAAGGGAGCCTTTGGGATTGTGCGAACATAACGGGAACAGAGTGCACCCATCATAGCGGGCGACCATTGTCGCCCGTCATACCGGCTAAAATCTAACACCGTAGGGGGGCATTCCATATGCCCCCGCCCGGACACAAAGTTACTTATTCCATTCCATCATCAGATTCCACAGTTCTTCTTTTTCTTTTGAGCAAGGTGGCACAAAAGAAAAAGAAGCAAAAAGAAAATGCCGAAAAGGAGACGCGAAAAGGGGGCTTTTTGAAAAAAGCCCCCTCTTAAACTCCCCTAAAAACTTTCCGGCAACTGTCGACGGAACGTCAGGTGTGTGCACCCAAAGCAACGTATCAGCCGACCAGCCGCACCGCAAGGTGCCAAAAGGCACCCCCTGCGCGTCCCCTCTCACGGCTCGAAGTGCTCGAAAATCGGGTACTCGCCGTTTCGGAGATAGGTTTTGAATTTTTCTTTGTCTTTTACCGTATACACGCACTGGAACGCGCCGCGGGCGCGGTTCAGTTTTCTCGCTACACTACCGGGGTAATGCCCGTCATATGCGATAAACGCGGGGCGGCAGAGGAAGTTCAGCCACTGTGCCGACAGCGCGAAATTGGCAATTTTAGAGCCGGATTTCTTCTCTTTAATCAGATCGGTCACCAACAGCCCCCGCACCGCGTTTTTGCGGTGCTTGCGGAACCAGCGAAGCAACACGGGATTAAAGGATTCCACACACCATTCCCCCCCGTATGTATCCAACAGCGCCGCCACTTTGGGGCACAGCGCCGTGTCGAAATTCTCGCCTTTCAGCTCAATCAGCAGCGGCACGCGCCCCGCCACCGCCGAAAGCACCTCGGCAAAGGTGGGGATGGTGTATTCCGTCTCCGAAAGGCGGGTATTTCTCAACACGTCTGCGGGGGTATTTGCCAAAAGCACGTCCTTGCCGCACATTCTTTTCAGGTTGTAATCGTGAAAAACGAACACTTCCCCGTCCGCGGAAAGCTGCACGTCCAGCTCAATGGCAATTCCCCTCTCCGCCGCCCGCCGGAACGCGGGCAGCGAGTTTTCCGGGATTTCCCCGCCGTACAGCCCCCGGTGGGCATACGGGCGGCAAAACGGCGCCGCTTTTTCTTTTTTCACCGGCTTTGCGGCAGTGAGAAAAAACCAGATCAGAAACAACGCCGCTGCGGCGCCCGCACACGAAATCAGAACAATCACGGGGGTCGGCATCAGTCACCGCCTCCGATTCCGTCCAGCACGGTGGCTTTTGCCTCCGGTTTCGCGTCCCCGTGGCGCACAAACAGCATGGTAAGGAACGCCGCCGCCACAAAGAACGTGGCATACGGGAACAGCGTGGTAAAGCGGATGTCGAGAAACACGCCCGAAAGAATCGGCGTGATGACCTGCGCCGCCATACTCGCGGTATAATAATACCCCGTGTATTTGCCGACGTTGCCCCCGCGGGAAAGTTCCACTACCATCGGATAAGAATTGACGTTGATGGTCGCCCAGCCGATACCCGCCGTGGCAAACAGCAGGTTCATCAGCATCACGGGGCTGCCCGCCCGCAGGAACGACGCGGTAAAGAACGACCCGGCAAGAATCACCACCCCCGCCAGAATCATCTTCTTGCGCCCGAACTTGGAGGAAAGAATGCCGATCGGGATATAGGAAACAATCGCCGCGGCGTTGGCAATAATCAGCGTGGCGTTGTAGTCCATATTCAGCACCGACCCGGCGTAAACCGAGTATTTACTGGTCACGGCGTTATAACCCGTGTACCACAGCACCACCGAGGCGAGAATCAGCAACAGCGAGCGCCGCTCCGCCGGGGTCAGGCGCCGGTCTCCGCTCTCGTTCTCCTCTTTTTCTTCCAGCCCCAGCCGCACGCTTTCCTCCTGCATTTCCGCCGCCCAGCGCGGCTCCCTGACTAGCCACAGGAACAGCGCCAGCGAAAACAGCATAATCCCGGCGATGATACCGAAGAATAACGTATAACTCATCAGCGCGTTGGTCGCCTTGCCGGTGCCCAGCACCATGCCAAGCCCCAGCACGATCACGCCGCCTGCCGCCCCCATCAGGTTGATGACGGCGTTTGCCTTGGAGCGAAGCGGTTTGATCGTCACGTCCGGCATCAGCGCCACCGCGGGGGAGCGGAACGTGCCCATTGCCACCAACAGCAACAGGAGAATACAGACAAACGCCACTAAGGGCGCGGGGTGCGCCAGCGTCACCGATGAGGCGTACGCCTGCCGCGCAGGCACCACGTATGCGGCGTAATTTTCCGCGTCGTCCGGCGTGATGGCTTTGAACTCCTCCTCGCTGATCAGCGACTGCAAAGGCTGCTTGCGGTCACCGCGGAAGGGGTTGATGTCCTGCATGATTTCACCGAAACTCTTGTGGTCGGTGCTTTTTGCTTCCAGCCGGATGTTGGGGTTTGCCTCCCAGAGCGCGTCCAGCGTCTCCGTGTAAGCGGCGCCTTCGGTCGCCTCTACGGCGCTGAGGTTTTTCAGTTGCGCGTTGTCGGGCATGCTGAGCAAAACCAGCGCCACTGCCGCGATCACGGTGCCGAAAAAGATGAACGGCGTGCGCCGCCCGTGGCGGCTGCGGCATTTGTCGGAAAGCGCGCCGAAAAGGGGCAGTAAGAACAGCGCCAGCACGTTATCCAGCGCCATGATCGCCCCCGACCAGGTTTGCGGAAGCCCAAATTTGTCGGTTAAGATTTTCGGGATAATGTTGTCGTAAGCCTGCCAGAACGCACAAATGAGGAAAAAGGCAAACCCGACCAACAGCGTGCGCTTGTAATTCAGTTTCATGAATTTTCCTCCTTATATCTTCCCCGCCCGGCGCATTGCCGCCGCGCGCAGAATTGCCGCCTGTGTTTTCCCGTCCGGGATTTCACCGCGAAGCACCGCCGCCTCTGCCTCGTCAAGCGGCAGGCGAAAGACCTCCAGAAACTCGTCCTCGTCAAACTCGGTCTCCCCAAAGGTCAGCCCCTTGGCAAGAAACATCCGGATGCGCTCGCCCAAAATCGCCGGGGAGCCGTAATAATCGCCCAGCGGAATCATCTCCCGCGCGGTGGCGCCGGTCTCCTCGCGCAGTTCGCGCTTTGCCGCTTCCAGCGGGTCCTCGTCCGGCGCGTCCAATTTGCCGGCGGGAATCTCGGTCAAAATCTGCCGCACCGCATAGCGGTACTGGCGCTCCAGAATCACCTCGCCGTCATCGGTCAGCGGCAGAATACAGACCGCGCCGATGTGCTTCACGTATTCCCGTACCGATTCCGCCCCGTCGGGCAGGCGAACGGTGTCTTTATACAGATGTACCACTTTCCCGTCAAAAATCAGGCGGGAAGAAACCGTTTTTTCTTCCAGTTCCAAGCCATCACCCCCATAGCCTGACAGGAGGTATCCGAACCCGGTTCTCGCGGGCGGATTTCCCGCCATGCTGCGTTAAAATACTCGGGAATATCAATATTCCCTGCGTTTTTGCCTTGCCTGACGAAAAATCCGTCCCGCGAGAACTCTTCGACCTCCGGCACGCGTAGTTCAGGAAGATTTGCGGCTTTTCGGAAGAAGGCGGGCTTTGCCCCCCGATGACGAAAAGTCTCAAAGATTTCGAAATACGCGCGCCAGAGGCGGGTTCGGATATCTCCTGTCAGGCTAGCCTGTCAGGCTAAACCTCCGGGAAGGCAAGCACGAAAAGTTCGGCGGCGCGCTCGGCGTTGCCGGTCAGGTGCAGATAGCCGAACAGCGCCTCCATCCCCGTGGCGCTGCGGTATTCCGCCACCGTGGCGCTTTTCGGCGTATTGGTATGCCCCACGTTGCGCCCGCGGTGAAACACCGCGGTCTCCTCTTCACTCAGGTGCGGCAGCAGCCGCTCCATTGCTTTTGCCTGCGCGGGCGCGCGGACGTATTCCAGCGCTTTGGCGTTCAGCGCCTTGGAAGAGGACACCCCCTCCTCCACCAGTTTGGAGCGCACAAACAACTCAATGACCGCGTCCCCCAGATAAGCCAGCGCCGCGGTGCTGACGGTTTTCGGATCTGCCATCTTACAGCTCCGTCCCGTAGGTCTTTTTCATCAGGGCAAGAATCTCCGCCCGGAAAGGCGCGGCGCTTGCCGCCCCGTGCTTCGTGACCGAAAGCGCCCCCGTACAGTTGGCAAACTGCAACGCGGTCTTCATATCCGCCCCCTCGGAGAGCGCGGTGCAAAGCCCGCCGTTGAAAGAGTCTCCCGCGCCGGTGGTATCCACCGCTCTGACCGAAAGCCCCGGCACGTGAACCGATTCCTTGCCGTCGGTATACAGCGCGCCGTTTTTGCCCAGCGTGATCACGGCGGCGCCAACGCCCATTTCCGCCAGCTTCGCCCCTGCCGCCACCGCACTTTCGGTGTCGGTAATCTTCACCCCGGTGAGAAACCCGGCTTCGGTCTCGTTCGGCGTCAGCAAATCCACCCCGTCATAAAAGCCTTCCGGCATTTCGCGGAACGGCGCGGGGTTGACCACAAAGGTCTTGTGATATTTCTTTGCCAGCGCTTTGGCGGCAAGAATGCTCTCCACCGAGGTCTCGTACTGCACCAGCACCACGTCCGCGCCGGCAAATTCCGCCTCTGCGCGCGCCACGTCCGCCTCCGAAATGGTTTCCAGAAGCGGCGCCACCACCACGATGCTGTTTTGCGCGGTCTGCCCGTCCACCTCAATCAGCGCCGTAGAGGTTACCGCGCCCGGTACCATCTCCACGTATTTCATGCTGATGCCGTCCTTTTTGTAATGCTCTGTCAGCGTGGCGGCAAGCGGGTCGTCACCGATTTTGGTCACGAACACCAACTCCGCCCCCGCGCGGTGCGCGGCGGTCACCTGGTTGGAGCCTTTCCCGCCGGGGCCGAACGAAAGGGCGCTGCCCATCACCGTCTCCCCGCCGACCGGCAAATGCTTTGCCGTTGCCACAATATCCACATTGGCACTGCCAACACATACAATCTTACCCATTTTTTTCTCCTTTTCCCGCAAGCAGAGAGGAAGGGAAATCCCCGTCCGCCACCACTGCGTCCATGTCCGTCATCGCTCCGAGGCGAAACAGATAGCTTTTGCCCACTTTGCCGGAGTCACACAAAAACACCTTTCGCCTGCCCGCGGCAATCGCCGCCTGCCGCAGGTTTGTTTCCTCTTCCGAGGAGTCGGTAATATCCCCGCTCTCGCTCACGCCCTGGCTGGAGAAAAAGACCGTGTCCGGGCAGAACGCCGCCACGGCGCGCTCTGCCCCGCGCCCCACAAACGCGAAATTGCGGCGCGAAAGCTCCCCGCCCGTGCAATACACGCGCGCTTTGCTGTCCTTTGCCTGATCTACCACGCGAAAGCTGTTGGTCACAATGGTCAGTTCCTTCTTTTTTAACAGATACGGCAACAGGTGAAGCGCGGTGGAGGAGGCATCCAGAAACACGGTCTCTCCGTCCCCGACCATTGCCGCCGCGCGGCGGGCGATCTCCTCCTTTGCCGCGGCGTTTTTCTGCCGGCGGAAATCCAGCGGCAACTGCTCCTGCACGGCAACCACGCCGCCGAAAACCCGGCGCACCGTGCCGTTGCGCTCCAATGCCGCAAGGTCACGCCGCACCGTCGCCTCGCTGGTGTACAGCAGTTTTGCCAGCTGACTGACCCGCAGCGCCTGGTGTGATTTCAAAAGTTGCAGAATCTCCTCCTGCCGTTCTACCTGAAGCATTACGCTCCCTCCTTTCCCGGATGATCGAGTTTGCGCGAGATTGTGAAAGTTTGTCATTTTCACCGCCACACCTTGACAAGAAAGGCGCGGTGGTTTATCCTAATAATACCACATCGGCGAGCGTTTGGCAAGCCGAAAATCAAAAATAAGGCAGGTTTTGCAAAATGGCAATCATTACGATTATGGGCGCGGGCATGATGGGCTCCGCAATGTCTTTCCCGGCTTGCGCAAACGGCAACACGGTACGGCTGGTCGGCACTCCGCTTGACCGCGAGATCATTGAGCACGGCAAAAAAACGCAGGAGCACCTGACCCTCACGCACGACGTGAACGGCAAAAAGACCTCCTTCCGCATGCCCGACGGGGTGACTTTCCATCAGTATGAGGAACTGGGCGAGTGCATGAAGGGCGCGGACCTTCTGATCTGCGGCGTCAGCAGTTTCGGGCTGGATTGGTTCTGCAAGAACGTGATTCCCGTCATCCCGGAGGAGCTGCCGGTGCTTTCCATCACCAAAGGCATGATCGACAACGGCGAGGGCAAGGGGAACCTGATTTCCTACCCGGAACACATGCTGAAATTCACCGATAAAAAGCTGAAAATCAACGCCGTGGGCGGTCCCTGCACCAGCTATGAGCTGGCAGACCTTGACCCCACGGAGGTAACGTTCTGCGGCCCGGATATGGAGCTGCTGCGTTGGATCAAATCCCTGTTTGAGACCGATTTTTACCACATCAGCCTTTCCACCGATATCCGCGGCGTAGAGTGCGCCGTGGCGCTGAAAAACGCGTACGCGCTTGGCGTTTCGCTGGCAATCGGTATGTCCTATCGCCGCGAGGGGCGCGTGTTTGAGCATTACAACTCTCAGGCGGCGCTGTTCGGTCAGGCGGCAAAGGAGATGAATCGCCTGCTGGCGCTGTGCGACGGCAAGCCGGAAAACATCTTCCTTGGCATCGGCGACCTGTATGTGACCGTGTTCGGCGGGCGCACCCGCAAGATCGGCACCCTGCTTGGCGAGGGCAAGCATTTTGACGAGGCAATGGAAATCCTCAAGGGCGTCACGCTGGAGTCCATCGTCATCGCGCGCCGCACGGCGGACGCCGTGATCGAGATGGTGAAAAACGGCAAAGCGAAAGCCGAAGATTTCCCGTTGCTGTTCCACATCCGCGAGCTGTTGGTCGACAATGCCGACGTCAACATTCCGTGGACGAAATTTGAAACCGAATATCTCCGCTAAAACCCAAACGGCTGCCGCTCAAGAGCGGCAGCCGTTTTTTTCGGCGACGCACCGATGAAGCGGGCGACCATTGGTTGGTCCCTGCGGGACGGCTGAATAGCTGACGCGTTTCTTTGGGCACGCACGCCCAAAGTTCGGCATCAGTTGCCGAAAAGTTTTTGCGGGATTTAAAGGGGGCTTTTTTCAAAAAGCCCCCTTTTCGCGCGCAAGAGGGGACTTTTTATAAAAAGTCCCCTCTTGACTCCCTCAAAAATTTTTACACAGCGCACGCCGTGCGTTGGGCGTGTGCACCAAAAGCGTCGCGTCAGCCTGCAAGCCGCCGTCGAAGACGGTGTCCGCAGGGACCGCAGGGATGTTATGTGCGCTATCCCGCCGCTCACGCACCGAGGTAGGCGCGGCGCACGCGGTCATCTCCCGCAAGTTCGGCGGCAGAGCCGGACATGATAATTTCCCCGTTTTCCAACACATAGGCGCGGTCGGCAACGGCAAGCGCCTTTTTGGCGTTCTGCTCTACCAACAGCACGGTAATCCCGCTCTGATGCATCTCCCGGATGATGGCAAACACCTCGTCCACCATAATGGGAGAGAGCCCCATGGAAGGCTCATCCATCACCACCAGCTTCGGCGCGGACATCATCGCGCGCCCCATCGCCAGCATCTGTTGCTCCCCGCCCGAAAGCGTGCCGGCAAGCTGTTTTTCGCGCTCCCGCAGGCGCGGAAAGCTGGCGTATACCCGCTCCAGATCCCGCGCGACCCCGGGGGGGTCGCGGCGGCTGTATGCTCCCATGGCAATGTTTTCCGCCACCGTCATGCGCGCAAACACGTGTCTGCCCTCCGGCACATGGGCAAGCCCCAGTGACACGATTTTGTGCGGTGCCACGCGGCGCAGATTCACTCCGTCATAAAGAATTTCTCCGCTCTTTGCCGGCACCAGCCCCGTGATCGCGTGCAGGGTGGTGGTTTTTCCCGCCCCGTTTGCCCCGATGAGAGACACAATCTCCCCATCGCCGACTTCCAGTGTCACATCCCGGATTGCTTCGATCGCGCCGTAATTGACGGTCAGATTTTTGACAGAAAGCATCTTTTCCGCCCTTAGCCTGACAGGCTACGCGTTGTCTCTGCCGAGATACGCCTCGATTACTTCTTTATTGCGGGCGATTTCGTGCGGCAGCCCCTCGGCAATCGTCACGCCGAAACTGATCACCTGAATCCGCTCGCAAACGTTCATCACCAGATTCATATCATGTTCGATCAGCAGGATCGCCACGCCAAACCGGTCGCGGATCACGCGGATCGCCTCCAACAGTTCCGCCGTTTCGGAAGGGTTCATCCCCGCCGCCGGCTCATCCAGCAACAGCACTTTCATATCCGTGGCAAGCGCCCGTGCGATTTCCAGTTTGCGCTGTTGCCCATAGGGCAGTTGCGTGGCGTCCAGATCCGCTTTATCCTCCAAATGGAAAATAGACAGCAACTCTCTCGCCGCCGCGTCCCGCTCGCGCTCGATTTTCCGGTATTTCGGGGTATGGAACAGCGCCCCGGCAAACCCGTAACGGTATTTGCCGCTCATCGCAACCTTCACGTTGTCCAACACCGACATCCCGGAAAAAAGCCGGATGTTCTGAAACGTGCGGGCAATGCCGGCGCGCACAAACTGGTGCGCTTTTTTGCCGTTCATCACCTGCCCGCAAAGCGACACCGTGCCCTCCGTGGGCTGATAGACCCCGGTCAGCATGTTGAAAACCGTGGTCTTGCCGGCGCCGTTGGGTCCGATCAGCCCCACCAGCTCCCCGGCCTTGATGTCCATATTGAAATCGTCAACCGCTTTCAGCCCCCCGAACTGGATGCCGAGGTGCACCGTTTCAAGGACGGATTCGCCAGTCCTTGACTCAAGGAAGTTGCAGTACTCCGGCGAGCGCATTTCGCTTTTCGGAATTTCGCGCGTGGCTTCCGCTCTCAGGCTCTCATTCATGCGTTTCGCCCTCCGTTTCGGGGGATTTTTGTTTTTTCAGTGCCCGCAACCGTGCGGGCAAGGTCTTCACGAAATGCGGCAGGTTGCACAGCGCCCGGTACAGAGAAAACTCCCTGGTGCCGAAAATGCCGCGCGGGCGGAACATGATAAACACAATCAGCACCAGCGCGTAAAGCAGCATCGGGTATTTGGCAAGCGCGCCCAGCACCGGCACTCCTGCCGGAATTTTGGTGATCAGGCTGTTCAGCGTCACCATGCCGACACCCGCCACCACGGAGCCGGTCAGCGATCCCATACCCCCCAGCACCACCATTACCACAATGAAAATGCTGTTGTAAATACTGCTGTTGGAAAACGCAAAGCTGGAGGTGGTGAGCGAGGAAACCGAGGCGGCATAAAGCACGCCGGCAACTCCTGCAAAAAACGCGGAAAACGTGAAGCCGAACACCTTGTAAAAGCTGATATTCAGCCCCGACGCGGCGGCGGCAATGCCGTCATCCCGGATGCTTTTCAGCGCCCGTCCGTAGCGGGAGTGAATAAAGTTGTACATCAGCGCGAGGCACCCTGCTGCAATCAGAACAATGAGGGGCAGGAACTTCCCTTGTAATTTGCCCGTGATATACAGCCCACACTTTTCACGATACAGCACGGAGCCCGCGATGTTGTTGAGCACGTTGGTCACAATCAGCCCGAAGCCCAGCGTGATAATGGCAAGGTAATCCCCTTTCAGGCGGAGCGCCGGCATACCGACCACAAAGCCGATCAGCGCCGCGCCGAGCCCGCCCACAAGAATACAGAGGAAAAACGCGGGGAGAAAGCCTGTGTCAGAGGCGCCGGCAAACATCCCTGACCCCCTGAGTCGGTTGGCAACAAACGTACCGAGATACGCTCCCACCGCCATAAAGCCCATATGCCCCAGCGCCAGCTGACCCATAAAGCCCATGGTGATATTCAGGGATGCCGCCATCAGGGCAAAGACGCTGCACGTCCAGATGAGATTAACGGTGGCGTTTTTCGTCACCGCCAGAGAGAGCAACGCCACAAGCAGTGCCAGCGCCGCAAGATTGGTCAGGGGCGCAAACAGATTCTTCTTTCGCACAAAGAGAGAGTTCTCCGGCAGATAAAATTTTCCGCTCATACCTTTTCACTCTCCTTTTTTCCCAGCAACCCGGAGGGTTTGACCAACAGCACCAGAATCAGCACCACATACACCAGCGCGTCCACATAGTTGCTCACCCCGGGGATGACCTTGGCAACCGACTCCAGCACGCCGATCACCAGCCCCCCGATCATCGCGCCGGGCAAGCTGCCGATCCCGCCGAGCACGGCGGCAACAAACGCCTTAAGCCCCGGGTTTGCCCCCAGCGTGGGGTTGACCAGCCCCTGATTGTTGCAATACGCCACCGCGGCAAATGCGGCAAGCGCCGCGCCGATGGCAAAGGTGAAAAGAATCGTTTGATTGACGTTGATGCCCGAAACAATTGCCGCCTCCTTGTCCTCGGAAACCGCACGCATCGCGCGCCCCAGGCGCGTTTTCTGCACCAGAAACACCAGCCCCACCATCAGCACCGCGCTCACGCCCACCGTGATCAGCGTGGTGTACGGGATCACAATGGCACCGGCGCCGATCCCGCCCGCGGGGAAAAAGCTCCTGCCGAAGTTTTTGGAGGTCGCCGAGAAAAAGACCTGCGCCAGGTTTTCCAACAGCAAACTCATCCCGATTGCCGTAATCAGTGCGGACATGCCGGTGCCGCGCTTGCGCACGGGGCGATAGGCAATCAGCTCCACCAGCATGCCGACGGCGGCGCAGACCATCACCGCGCCAATCACCGTCAGCCACACAGGCAGATGAATCGAAACAAAAACGGGCATCAGGTAAAACATCGTATATCCGCCTACCATCAGAAAATCACCGTGGGCAAAATTGATCAGCCTGATGATGCCGTACACCATCGTATAACCGAGAGCGATCAGCGCGTAGATACTGCCGATGCCAAGCCCGATGATCACGGCGTATAAAAACCCGGACAAAGACATGAAGCGTCTCCTTTCTTTTGATGTAAAAACGGCGGACTGCCGGGAAAAGCAGCCCGCCGAAAAATCCCGTCTGTCAGTTTGCTTTCAGGGTCTCCACATATTTCAGCTCCACCGCGGCGGTGGCGGCATTGTACTGATACTTCATCACCACCACGTCCTTGACGGGGGTGCCGGTTTCGTCCAGCCGGAAGTTACCGGTCACGCCTTCGATACTGCTGCCGTCCAGCGCCGCTTTGATGGCGGCACCGGTCAGGGCGCCCGCGTCCTCGCCGCCGTTCAGCGCCTTTTCAAGCGCCGCTGCCAGCATATACACTGCGTCATAGGCGAGCGCGGAGAACGCCGTGGGGTTCTCGTTATACTTTGCCTTGTAGCCGGAGATGAAGTTTACCACCTTTTCGTTGGTGGATTCCGCGGAATAGTGATTGGTAAAATAAACGTTGTCGTAGGAGGCAAGCTGATCCTTTTTCATATAATCCTGCACGCCGTCATAGCCGTCCGCGCCCATGATGATCCCCCGGAAGCCCGCCGCGCGTGCCTGCGGCACGATCAGCGTGCCGATTGCCTCATAGTAGTAGGGGGCAAACAGGAACCCGTCTTCGCCGACCGCTTCCTTGATCTTTTGCAGCTGTGTGTCAAACGAGACCTCATCCTTGATCGTGGGGGAGGTTTCCGCCGCCTTTACCGTAATGCCCAGCCGCTCGCACTCCGCCCGGAACGCCTGATAAAGCCCGGTGGAATAGTCACTGTCCAGCGCGTACAGTGCGGCAACCTCGGTCTTGCCCAGCTTTTTGGCGTACTGCGCCGCCATCACGCCCTGATAGGAATCTTTGAAGCAGGAGCGGAACACATAATCCGAAGCGGTGGTGATCTTGTCGCCCGTGGCGGAGGGAGTAATCATTACGATTTCGTTTTCGTTGGCAATGGAAGCCACGGCAGAGGTGGTGCCGGTGATCACGGGACCGATGATGGCATGAATGCCGGTGTCAATCAGCGCGTTCATCGCGGCAACCGCGGTATTGACATCGCCCACGCTGTCCTTTTCCACCAGCTCAATGGTGAAGCCGCCGAGCAGAGCGCTGTTCGCGTTGATTTCCTCCACCGCCATCTTCGCGCCCTTTTCCACCGAAGTGCCGTATACGGCAACCGCGCCCGTTAGAGGAGCAATCAACCCGACTTTAATGACCTTTGCGTCCTGATCTTTGTTGCAGGCTGTGAATGCGGCAACGCATCCGACAACCATGAGGACTGCCAAAACAAGAGAAACGATTTTTTTCATGGCTTTGCTCCTTTTTTTTCATAATATATAAAGAAAGGGGAGGACCCCTGTCTTTTTGGTGTAATGAAAAGATTATAAAGGATTTTGGCGGATTATTCAATAGTCATTTTGCACAAATTTGTATAATTTTTTTGGAAACTTGCAATGTTTGTGGTATTTTCCGGCAGTTTCTCCCACCGTTCCCGCGTTTTTTCGCTTTATCTTGCAGGATTCTTGCTTTGAAACGTCAAAACGAAAGGATGAAGGATTTCTTTCGGCAAGACTTGCAAAAAAGTAAAATTGTGGTATAATGAGGAAAGATGTCTGCACGGGCGACCAATCGTCGCCCCTAGCCTGACAGGAGATATCCGAACCCGGTTCTCGCGGGCGGATTCTCCGTCATACTGCGTTAAAAATACTCGGGAATATAAAATATTCCCTGCGTTTTTGCCTTGCCTGACGAAAAATCCGTCCCGCGAGAACTCTTCG
>URMC01000048.1 GCA_900548735.1 uncultured Eubacteriales bacterium
CAGACAATAGAGAAAGCAGAACGCCATCGTCAACCCTACCCGCAGGCGCTTTCCGGCATGAAATCGCAGGAGAAGCCGGTCAAAAAATCCGGCAAGAATGGCAAGGTGCAAGCCGCTGATGGCAAGCAGGTGAGAAACGCCGGTGCGGCGGAAATCGCGCACGGTAGCATCGTCCAGCCCGGATTTGTCGCCGATCAGCATCGCGGCGGCAAGGTCTCCGGCTTCCCCTTGAATGACACCGCGCAGTTGCGCGGCGATATGGGCGCGGAAAGCCGATAATCTTGCGTGAAGTCCTGCCGCACCCGGCGTGGCGCTTTCGATTTCCGCAGGAATCAGAATCACCCGCCGCCCTTGTGAAAAGTAAGTATTTTCCTGCCCGTCATAATAACTCTCGTAAGAAAGTGACTCTGCCCGAAAGGTACCGGTGATAACCGTCCCCGGTGTCGGTTGCAGCTCCCTGTCCGCACGGAGAACGGCAGTGCTTTTCCCGTTCACGGACACCACGTACTCCGCGCGGTAATCGCTCTCGTAAAGCACCTCGTCCACGCGCAGAGTCAGCGTCACCTCACTGCCGACGGTACTTTCCAAATCCCGATGAACGGCACGATCCAGCACGACCCGCCCGAAACCAAGCGCCACGGCAAGAACAATCAGCAAAAGATAAAGCGCGGTATAAGGGGCGCGCCGCCGGAAGAAAAGGCACCCCACAACCAAGAAAAGCGCAATGATCGGTACAAGTAAGAGGAAAAGCCCGCCAAGGCGATAAGCCGCCGCCACGCAAAGGATGAAAACAAGACAACCCGCCGCCAGCGGGCGCCGCCGAAAGATCGCCATAGTTTCCTCCTTTCTTTCCCGAATAAATATTCTTCAACCGTAATAATATAACACAAACGGCGCCGTTTTTCAAGTACCCTGTCATTTTGTGAAGAAATGCGAATTTTGACAAATGCCCTTGACATTTCCCTTTGCTTTCGATATAATAAAAGCAGTGCCAGCCTGAGGGCTGTTTGAATTTTGAAATGCGTGGAGGACACAGTATGTTTGAAAAACTCAAGGCTCTGCTGGTGGATGAGTTGCAGGTGGACGAAAGCCTGGTCACCATGGATGCAGAACTTTCCAAAGATCTGAACATCAACTCGATTGAGCTTGCCGATCTTGTGATGATGTGTGAGGATAAATTCGGCGTGGAAATCTCCGAGGAGGATTCCAACCGCTTCCAGACCGTAGGCGACGTGGTGCACTACCTCGAAAGCCTCTGATGAAGAATGAAGAAAAGAGCCGCATTTCTGCGGCTCTTTTCTTCTAAAAATTCCGATTTCGCCTTATATTGTTTTGAGGTGAGAAAATGAGAAAAATTTTATTTGGCTTTTCGGTGCTGTTGCTTGCCGGGTGCTTAGCGCTTGGTGGGGTTGCGCGGCTGACGGAGCGCGCGGATGACCCTGTGCCTGCCGGCGCCGGCGGGCGGCGGGTGATTGTGATTGACGCGGGGCACGGGGGCGAGGACGGCGGTGCCGTGGGGGTCAACGGGGTGTTGGAAAAGGATCTGAATCTTTCCCTTGCCCGCACGCTGGCAGACCTGTTGCGCGGGGGCGGTTTTACCGTGGTGGAAACGAGAACGGAGGATAAACTGCTGTACTCCGAGAACGATAAAAACGGGCACCGCAAGCGCGGCGACCTACAAAACCGGCAGAAATACATGGAAAAATACCCGGAGTCGGTATTCATCAGCATTCACATGAACACCTACCCTACCCCGAACTGCGAGGGCGTACAGGTCTGGTATGCGCCGGGCAGCGCGGAATCCGAAGCGCTGGCAGGCGCGGTACAGAACGGCGTTTCCGCGCTGTTGCAACCGGGAAACAAGCGCAAAACCAAACAGGCAAACTCCATGATTTATCTCTTGCGCCACGCCACGGTTCCCGCCATTTTGGTGGAATGCGGGTTTCTTTCCACCCCGGCGGAATGCGAAAAACTCTGCGAAGAAACTTACCGCCACGAGCTGGCGCTTGCCATCTATTCTTCGGTTTCCGGGTTTCTTACAAAGTGACCTTGTAATCCCCCGCAAAAAATGATATAATGAAGTGAAAAAACAAAGAGGGGCTAAAAATGAAACTGAAAACCGTATATAACTGCTCCGAGTGCTCGTATCAATCCCCGAAGTGGATGGGCAAATGCCCTGCCTGCGGCGCGTGGAACAGCTTTGTGGAAGATGTGATCGGCGAGGAAAGCAAACAAACAAACGCCTCCCCGCGCCGCGCGTTGGCAATCCGGGAGGGGGAGCATAAGGCAACGCCTTACAAAGCGTTGGAAATGCCCTCCTATATCCGCACGGCGACCGGTCTTGGCGAGCTTGACCGGGTGCTTGGCGGCGGGCTGGTGCTGGGCTCCGTAGTGTTGCTTGCCGGTGAGCCGGGGATCGGTAAATCCACACTGCTGATGCAGATTTCGGATATTCTCGGCGCGCACCGCAAGGTGCTGTATGTTTCGGGCGAGGAATCCGAGGGGCAACTGAAACTGCGCGCCGAGCGGCTGGGGGTCACGGGTGAAAACCTATCCATCCTCACCGAAACCGGCATTGAAAAAATTCTGCCGGAGATTGACCGCACCCGGGCGGACGTGGTGATTGTGGACTCGATTCAGACCATTTACAGTGACGCGATTTCCTCCACACCGGGGGCGATTACCCAGGTGCGCGAAACCGCGCTCGCGTTTATCAACAAGGCTAAAACCGCCAATATTTCGGTGATTTTGGTGGGGCACGTCAACAAAGAAGGTACCATTGCGGGTCCTAAGGTGTTGGAGCATATGGTGGACGCAGTGCTTTACTTTGAAGGGGAGCGCCAGCAGACCTACCGGATTATCCGCGCGATTAAAAACCGTTACGGCTCCACCAACGAGATCGGCGTGTTTGAAATGACAGACGAGGGGCTGGTGGAGGTCACCAATCCTTCCGAGCTGCTGCTGGCGGGCAGACCCCAAAACACGCCCGGCAACTGCGCCGTATGCACGATGGAGGGCACGCGCCCGCTGATTGCCGAAATCCAGGCGCTGGTCTCCCCTACGGCGTTCCCTGTCCCCCGCCGCACTTCCAGCGGGATTGACTACAACCGCCTTTGCCTGATTTTAGCGGTACTGGAAAAGCGGCTGGGACTGAAATTCTCTCAGAATGACGTCTATCTGAACGTGATCGGCGGAATGAGACTGGACGAGCCGGCGGCGGATATGGCGGTGGCGCTGGCGCTGGTTTCTTCCCTTTCCGACCGCGCCGTGCCGGACGACCTGATTGCCGTGGGCGAGTTGGGGCTTTCCGGCGAGTGCCGCACGGTGGCGGGGCTGGAACACCGCGTCAAAGAAGCGGAGCGACTTGGCTTCCGCCGCATGGTGGTACCCGCGCGCAATCTGGAAAAGCGGCAGATCCATACCCATATGACGCTGTTGCCGGTCAGCAGTATTTTTGAGGTGCTGAATCTGCTGGCACCCAAACAAGGGCAATAAATTATCGCACAAAAAGACCTCCCGCAAGCCGATATCTGGCTTGCGGGAGGTCTTTTCAGGCTCCCTTGTGTAAAGGGAGGCTTTTTTCGACCTTGCGTTTTTATGTTCTCCCGTAAATGGTGTTGAGGTGCGAAAAACGCTTACGGTCGATGGCGGCAAGGCTTTCCCGCGTCATACGGAATGCCCAGTTTCCGCCCGCGCGACCGGGGGTGTTCATTCTCGTGTCTGCGCCGTACCCAAGCAGATCCTGCACCGGGAAAATGACCAGCCCCGCGTGGCTTTGCAACATCGTGCGCAGAATCGCGTCATAGCACCTGTCCCAGTTGGGGTCGGTATAGTTGCAGTAATCCAGCATCCGGCGGCGGCTTTCGGCGTCCTGTTCCCACACAAAGCCGAGCAAGGTATTGTTGTCGTGCGTGCCGGTGTACGCCACGCAATGCTCCGGGTAAGAATGCGGCAGGTGCGGCGAGTGATAATCCGAAAGGAAAGCAAACTGAAACACTCTCATTCCGGGAAAACCGCTTTCCTCCACAAGGTCAGCAACTTCTTTCGTGATGTCGCCGAGATCTTCCGCGATGATCAGCCGATCCCCCGCGACCTCACGGAGCGCCTTTACCAGCTTCATGCCGGGGCCTTTTTCCCATTTCCCCTCTCGCGCGGTTTTGGCGCCGCGCGGGATGCTCCAATAGGATTCCACCCCGCGGAAATGGTCGAAACGCACGCCGTCAAAAAGCGTGAGCGTGTGCTCCATTCGTTCTTTCCACCAGGCAAAGCCGTCCTCCTCCATTTTCGCCCAGTCATACAGCGGGTTGCCCCACATCTGACCGTCGGCGGAAAAATAATCCGGCGGAACGCCCGCCACAAACGAGGGGCGCCCGTCACGGTCCAGTAAAAACTGATCGCGGTGAAAGCACACATCGGCGCTGTCCTCTGCCACGTAGATCGGCACATCGCCGATGATACGGATGCCGCGCGCATTGGCGTAAGCCTTTACGTCTGCCCATTGTTTATGGAAATGATATTGTGTAAAGGCGTAGTAAAACAAATCTTCCTCTGCTTCTTCGGTAATCTTGAAATCCTGCCAAGCCACCCCGCCGTTGGCTTTTTTGAGGGCAAGAAAGCGGCAGGCTGCCCACAGTTGCGGGCGGCTTTGCACAAAGGCAAGAATTTCCCCCCGGTTGGTCGCCCGTTCCGCCGCGCGGCGAAGCAGGGCTTCCCGCTCTTCCCCTAAGCGGGCAAGTTCCGCGGCAAAGGGCGTTTTTTGCCGCGCGCTTTCCAGTTCTTTCGCGGTAAGCAACCCCTCGCCCGCCAACGTCGGCAGGTCGATAAACGCCGGGTTGCCCGCAAAGGCGGAATTGGATTTATAGGGCGATGCGCAGTCATCCGGGATACAGAACGGCAGCACCTGCCAGTAGGAAAACCCGGCGTCTGCCAAAAAATCCACAAATTCCTTTGCTTCTTTGCCGAAAGAGCCGCAGGAATAATCCCCATGCAGGGTGCTGATGTGCATCAGCACACCGCTGGCGCGTTCAGTGACACTCATACCAGTTCTCCCCCGTTCCGGCGCTGACGGAAAGCGGCACCGCAAGCGACACGGCGGATTCCATTTCGTCCACAAGAATTTTTCTTGCGGCATCCGCCTCTTCGCGCTTGCATTCCACAATCAACTCGTCATGCACCTGCAAAATCAGTTTTGCGTCCAACCCCGATGCTTTCAGTTTTTCATCCACGCGGATCATTGCGATTTTGATAATATCGGCGGCGGTGCCCTGAATCGGGCTGTTCATCGCCACGCGCTCCCCGAAGTGCTGCATGTTCTTATTGGACATTTTTAACTCCGGGATATATCTGCGCCGCCCGAACAGCGTGGTGACAAAGCCGTTTTCCTTTGCTTCCTTTACCGTATTTTCAAGGTATGCAGAGATGCCGGGGTATGCCGCAAAATAACTGTCGATATAGGCTTTTGCTTCTTTCATGCTGACGTGCAGATCTTCCGAAAGGCTGTGCGCGCCGATGCCGTATACAATGCCGAAGTTGACCGCTTTGGCGCTTTTGCGCATTTCGGGCGTGACCATTTCCTTTGGCACGCCGAACACGGTGGCGGCGGTGGAGGTGTGAATATCCTCCCCGTTCCGGAATGCGTTAATCATATTTTCATCCCCCGCAAGGGCGGCAAGCAGGCGCAACTCAATTTGCGAGTAGTCCGCGTCGATCAGCACGTAGTCCTTGCTTTTTGCCACAAAATAGCGGCGGAGTTCCCGCCCCAGTTCCGTGCGGATCGGGATGTTCTGCAGGTTCGGCTCCGCGGAGGAAAGCCGCCCCGTTGCGGTGCCGGTCTGCTTGAACACCGTGCGGATGCGCCCGTCACTTTCAATCTCTTTGACCAACCCCTCGGCATAGGTGCTGTTGAGTTTGGTCAGTTGACGATAGTCGAGAATATCATCCACAATCGGGTGTACGGAACGCAGTTTTTCCAGTACCTCCGCATTGGTGGAATACCCGGTTTTGGTCTTTTTGCCGTGCGGCAGACCCAACCGCTCAAACAACACTTCCCCCAACTGCTTGGTGGAATTGATGTTGAAATCTCCGCCCGCGTAATAGCGGATGCGCTCGGAGAGTTGCTCCGCTACTTCCGTCAGTTGTGCACCATAGGCGATCAGCCCCTCGCGGTTGACGCAAAATCCTGCCAGTTCCATATCGGCAAGCACGGCGGAAAGCGGCATTTCAATCTCTTTGAGCAATTTCTCCATGCCAAGTGATTTGATTTTTTCGGATTGCTCCCGATACAGCGGCAACAGGAGCGTGAGACTCTGTGGGAAAGGCGGCAGTGCCGTGCCGAGCGTGGCAAGCGTCAGGCGCGGCAGGTCAAATCCGGCATCACCGGGGTTGAGCACATAGGCGGCAAGCATGGTGTCAAAGCCCGCGTGGCGATAGCGGATTCCCTTTGCCGCAAGCGCCTTATAAAGGCTTTTTGCATCATGGCAAACGGTATGGATACCCGGTTTTTCCAGCACGGCGCACAACACCGCCTCGTTTTCCGGCGTCAGCAGGTTTTTGCCGTCAAACAGAACGAATTTGCCGTCCTCACAGCCAATGGCAATCTCCGCCGGAAGTGCGGAAATGTCGCCTTCTCCCAGCATCAGTTCCCCTGCGGTTTCCGCTTCTTTGGCGGGCGCTTCCTCTGCCTGATCCAGCCCCATGCGCTTGATCATGGCAGAAAACTCAAATTTCGTAAAAAGGCGGGTCAGTGCCGGGCGGTCGGCACCGTGATAGGCGCATGCGGCAAGATCTTTTTCCAGCGGCACCTCTCGGCAGATGGTAGCAAGCGTGCGGGAGAAGTAGGCGCTTTCTTTTCCGTTTTCCAGTTTGGTGCGCACGGAGGGGGTCAGGTTTGCCGTGGGCAGGTCGTGATAGACACCATCCAGACTCCCGTGTTCGGAAATCAGTTTCAGCGCGGTTTTCTCTCCGATCCCCGGCACGCCGGGGATATTATCGGAACTATCCCCCATCAGGGCTTTCACGTCCACGAAAACCGAGGGCTCGACCCCGTATTTTTCGCGGAAACGCGCCGGGGTAAAGTCAATCGTTTCAGTATTGGTGGCAAGCAGGATGTGCACCCGGTCGGAGATCAGTTGCAACGCGTCACGGTCGCCGGTCAGAAGATATGCTTCCGCGTCTTCCTCCTCTGCCAGCCGGGAGAGAGTGCCGAGAATGTCATCCGCTTCATACCCCTCTTTTTCCATGCAGGTAAAGCCCAGCGCCGCCGCGGTCTCTTTTGCCAGCGGAAACTGGGTGGCAAGTTCCTCCGGCATGGGTCTGCGCCCGGCTTTGTATTCCGCATATATTTTATGCCGGAACGTAGGGGCTTTGAGGTCAAATGCGATGGCGGCGAAATCCGGCTCTACCGCGGCAAGATTTTTTTCCAGAATATTGACCATGCCAAACAGGGCGTTGGTGGGCAGCCCCTCTTTGGTAGAAAGAGGACGCACCCCGTAAAACGCCCGGTTGATAATACTGTTGCCGTCAACGGCAAGTAATTTTTTCATAGGCTCCTCCATGGAAGTAGTATTTTTATTATACTACTTTTTTCCTTTTCTGTCAACGAACATAATTTTCCTTTTGGGGCTTGTCTTTTCGCTCTGTCTGTGATAAAATAGCAGTATCCCCTGAAAGGAGCGCCCTATGAAACCGATTGTCAAGCGTGTGCTGGCGCACACCTGTATCTATTTTACGCTGACCTCTCTTTTGCTGCTGTTTATCTATTGGGTCGTGAGCAAAGACACCTCGCACGGGATTCAGCCGTTGGCGTTTTTGCTGATGTTGCCCTTCTCCTTTTTCTTTTCGGTGGCAAATGCCGAATTTTCGCTGGCGCCGATGCCGAAAGCCGTGCGTGTGGCAATTCATTATGTGCTGACGGTTGGCGGCGCGTTTGTTTGCCTGTATCTGCCGAACAGAGGGAGCGGAAGCACCTCGTCCCAAGGGTTGGTGCTGTTTTTCGCCTTTACCGCACTGTACGCGGCAGTGATGATTCCGGTTTTGATTCTTTCGGCGCGCGCAAAACGGATCACGCGGGATGAGACGGAATATACCAACGTATACACCAAAAAATAAACGGGAAGAATACGGTTGAATTGCAAGGAGTGTACTATGCGAAACAACCGTATTTTTTTATTGCTTTTTTTGCCTCTTTATCTGTTTGGAGGCTGTGTCAAGCCCGAAGCACGAACCGAGAATATTGATATTGTACCTGACACACGCACGGAAACGGTAGCGGTGTCGGGAGAGGAGTTTTTAGCGGATCTGTATTTTCTCGGCGACTCTACGACCGCACACATGGCGACCCGCGCGAAAGGAATAGCCCCCGCGCACGTGCTTGCCGCCAAAAACCGATATTTGAATTTAGACCCGAAAATCACTGCCGCAAAGATCGTCAATCCCGAAACCGGAGAGGAAGAAACGATTGCCGCGGTGCTCCGGCAGATTCAGCCGAAATATCTGCTGATTACGCTGGGCGTGGATTACGGGGTTTATTATTACCGCAACGCGCCGGAAAGTTTTCGCCGCTGTTATGAGAAGTTATTGGACGCCGTGCGTGAAGCGTGCCCCGACACGCGGGTGATTGCCGGCGCAATCTTTCCGGTGGGGCAAAGCTCGCCCGTGATTACCAATGAAATGGTGGACCGCGCCAATGAAACCATCCGCGCTCTTGCGGCGGAGCGCGAGATCCCTTTTGCGGATAACAACACGATTTTAAAGGATGAAACCGGGTATCTGGCACAAAAATATGTGTACAGCGAGGACGGCATTCACCTGAACGCCGCGGCATATGAAGTAATTCTGAACCATCTTGCGGAACTTGCGCCGGAATTGTGAGGTTAAAATGAAGAAAAAGCTATTGTTGGTGGTGCTGGCGCTTTGCCTGTTGCTTTCCGCCTGTGCCAAAGACCGGGAGGATGTGAGCGCCGCGGCGCTTGCCGAGCGCCTGAAAGAAAATCTGTCTGGATCTGGCACGCTGTTGCAGGCTGATGATGATTTCTTTTTACTGGGGTTCCCGGATGCGCCAGCCCCCGCCGAGCGTGTGGTCTTTTATTCCGGCGCCGCGCCAACCACGGAATACGGCGTTTTTCGGATGGAGAACGAAAAAGACGCCGCGGAAATGGAACGGGCGGTGCGCATGTATCTGGACACGGAAAAGGAATCCCGCACTTCCATTGCCCGGCTTTATCCTACGGAGGATTCTTCCGAAGACTGTGCCAGATTTGAAAATGCTTTGCTTGGAAGGCGCGGAAAAATCGTGTATTATTTTGTAGGAGACAGTGCCAACGTCGCAACAGCCCGGAATATTTTAGAATCATAAAAATCCGGTGGCGGGTTTACATCCGCCACCGGATTTTTTTATTTTTTATGACGTTGTTCTTTAATCATAGAATACTTGATATTCCAGAGCTTTTCGGAAAGGTCTACATAGTAGTTATGCGGGTTGTCAAAACGCTTGACCTCCTCCCACATGCTTTCCAGTGACGCTTTGCAGTGCACGCGGATTTCTTTGAGCGTGGGCAGGGTGTAGACCTGCTTACCGTTTTCAAAAATCTTTAACAGCAGTTCCTCGGCGCGGAAGTTTTCCAGCGTTTTGGTCTTCCAGGTGTTTTCCGGGTCAAAAATTTCCAGCGGTTTGGTATCGTCCACGGTTTCGTCATACACGCAGATGAGGTCAGCCTCCGCTTTTCCGGTATCTCTGCCGAACAGGCGATATACCTTTTTGAAATGCGGGGTGGTAATCTTGCCCACGTTTTCGCTCAGTTTGATTTTCGGCACGATTTCACCGTTTTCGTTTTCCACGGCGCAGAGTTTATATACCCCGCCGAACACCGGGTCGCTTTTTGCGGTGATCAGGCGCTCGCCGACGCCGAACGCGTCCACTTTTGCCCCCTGATGGAACAGTCCGCGGATGATATATTCGTCCAGTGAGTTGGAGGCAACGATGATACAGTCAGTCAGCCCTTCCGCATCCAGTACTTCCCTGATTTTACAGGAAAGGTAAGCAATGTCGCCGGAGTCAATGCGCACGCCGCATTTGGTGATGCCTTTTGGCAGAAGTACTTCCTTAAACGCGCGGATGGCGTTCGGGAGCCCGGATTCCATCACGTTGTAGGTGTCAATCAGCAATGTGGAATTGGTCGGATACAACTCGCAATAGGTGCGGAATGCCTCGTACTCGCTGTCAAACATCTGCACCCAGGAGTGTGCCATGGTGCCGGTTGCCGGCACGCCGTAAACCTCATCAGAGATGGCGCAGGCGGTGGCGTTTACGCCGCCGATATATGCGGCGCGTGCGCCAAGCATTGCCGCGTCCGCACCCTGTGCCCGGCGGGAGCCGAACTCACTGATCGCCCGCCCTTTGGCGGCTCTGGTGATGCGCGCGGCTTTGGTGGCAATCAACGATTCGTGATTCAGCACCATCAGGATATAGGTTTCGATAAACTGTGCCTCCATTGCGGGCGCGCGGACGGTCAGCAACGGCTCGCCGGGGAAAACGACCGTCCCCTCCGGCACCGCCCAGATGTCGCCTGTAAACCGGAAGGTGCGCAGATACTCCAAAAAGTTTTCGCCAAAACAATTTTTTCCGCGCAGAAACGCAATATCATCTTCATCAAAGTGCAGGCGATTGATATAGTCCACAACCTGCTCCAGTCCTGCGGCAATGGCGAACCCGCCGTTTTCCGGGTTTTCCCGGTAAAAAACGTCAAAATATGCGATTTTGTCCTTCATTCCGCTCTGAAAATAGCCGTTTGCCATTGTCAGCTCGTAGTAGTCGACCAGCATGGTCAGGTTGCGGGAAATGTCCTTCATAGCGATTACCTTTCTTCTGTTTCTTTGGAATGGTTATTATGATTTTTGCGGCGCGTGAAAAGAATCACGGCAAGCGCAATACTCACCAGAATGACCGCGGCGGTAACGATGATCGGAGTGGTAAAATCGTGCCGGTTCGCGTCAGTATTGCTGTTGTCGGCATTGCCGGACTGTGTGATCTGATATTTCAGATCATCGTCATTATACTGTGTGCTCTCCAGCGTCACAGAGCGAAGGGAGAGGGTGCAGTCCTCCCCGCCCCCATTCAGCGGGCGGGCGCAAATGCGCAGGCATTGCACATCGCTGATTGCCTCCGCTGCGTCGGAAAGATCAAGGCAATAGGTCCCCTCCTCTCCGGCGTTTACAACTGCCGAAGCCGTGACGAATGATGTACTGCCAATCAACTGGATCTGAAGCTCATAAACCGTATTTTTCTTTCCATCAATGCCGATTTCAAAACGGAGATACGGAGCAATGGAAAAATTTTTGGCGTAAACAAAGCGGTGTGCCATCCCGGAAAAGCCGGAGCCGTCGAACGTAAGCCGCGCGCTCAGCCCGTTTCCGGAGGTGCCGGAAAGCACCGAAAGATCCCCGCAACCGCTTCCGCTGTAGAAATCCTGTGTATTGGTAGTAGCGGCAAAGTCCCAGAGTGTGTACCTGCCGGTAATCGAAACACCTTCCCGATAGGTTCCGGTCAGGGTATATCCGTGCAATGTTTGCCGAATGTAATTTGCCGGGGTATACCCGGAAACCACATTTGCCGCAGTTGTGCCGATTCTTTCCAGAACAGGCGCAACCACCGCCTCATGGCTGCCTGTATCAATATAACGGAGAACAAAGGATAACGATTCTGCCTTTTTTGCGCTTTCTGTGGCGGAAAGCCCCGCGGTGTTGAGGAAAAAACCGGAGACAAAGCCCACCGCTTTTAATTTCAGGAAAAGAATGACATATGTGCCCTCCGCCGTTGCGGCATCCATCCCGGCGGTCGGCGCCCATGAATACAGCACGTTCGGCAAGAGATTGCCGTATTCTGCGGAAAAGCGGTCCAAAAGCACTCTGAGATCCCCTAAATGATCCGCATCCAAAGCTTCGCTTTTTTGCAGAGAAACCTCGGCGGGCACCTCAAAAGACTCGATCATCAGGGTAATTGCCGGCGGCTCAAGATATGTGTCCTTCAATGCTTCCATGAAAGAATAGAGATAAAGATCCGCCGGATAGTCCCCTGTCATTTCCGCGGTTTCCAGCGTTTTGCCCACCCGGTTGTCCGAGAGCGGTAATACCATGGTGAGCCCCGGAACATTGCGGGAAGCAACGCCGAAAATCAGTGAAAACGTGGCGGCGTACAGTGCCGCATCTTCCGCAAGCGTTTTCGCGTCCGTGCGGTTATAAAGGGTTGCTCTGTTGACATTTTGCCCCAATATCAGCCCGGAAATGCGCCCCACCGTGTCGTCTTTATAGCGCGCCGAAAGAAAGTCCGTTAAGGCATAAACGGTCAGCAATGCATCCTGCGTTTTGACAAAAACGCCTTTGCTGGTCACCTTCTCGCCGGACTCGGTATAAGAGACGAAAGACAGCCCGTTGGCATCCCCAGAGATCAGAAAACGCAGATAGGTTCTGCATCCGGCACCGGTCAGGTTGCGCACCGCAGTATCAATCGTGGCAACATAATCGGAATTGAAATAATAGTAGGAATGTTCCCCGGCGTACAGAATACCGCTGTTTTGCGTGTTCAGCACTTTATCCAGATACACATCCACAATCGCGGACTGTGCACCGGCGGAGATTGCGTTCTCAAAGTCACCGGTGTGAATGCCCTTGAAGTCACCGGAGGCCTCCGGCGTGCCGCTGTAAACTGTGGGATACAACGGTGAGGTCAACGGAATGCGCTCCCCCGTGGCGGTTACCGCGGCGATGACATAGCGGTAATACAGGTCTTCTGCACTGCTGCCC